>JAEHDI010000840.1 GCA_016880505.1 Bryobacterales bacterium
CAGGTTGCGTTTGGATTTGATGTTGGTCAGCATCTCCCACACGGCTACGCGCGATACGGGGTCAAGGCCGGTGGTCGGCTCATCCAGGAAAAAGATCCTCGGGCTGTGCACTAAACCGCGGGCAATCTCCAGGCGACGGCGCATGCCGCCGGACAGGGTCTTGGTCTGCGCGCCACGCCATTTCGTCAGATCTACAGTCTCGAGCAATTCGTCAATGGATTCTTTGCGTTGCCTGGCGGGAACGTCATAGAGCTTCGCGTAAATGGTGAGGTTCTCTTCGACTGTCAGATCGAGATCGCTGGTGAGCGCCTGCGGGATGACCCCGATCAGGCGCCGGGCCGCATCCGCTTCTTTGGACACGTCGTGCCCGGCGATCCGCGCGGAGCCCGAAGTGATGGGGATCAGCGTGGTCATCATGCGGATCAGCGTCGATTTGCCCGCGCCGTTGGGACCCAGCAAGCCGAAAATTTCGCCTTCCTTCACCTGGAAAGACACGTCATTGACGGCGGTGAAGTCACCGTACTTCTTGACGATGTGCGAGACCTCGATCGCATTCGCGGCATTCGCGGCTACCTCGGTCTTGGCGAATTCTGAAGGCGAAACCGGGGCGCCGTTCGTCTTGTTGTTGGCGCTCATGGTTTGCCTGCTGCATTGGCGCTCTTTGGTTCGGCCGCGCCTTTCAACTGCGCCGGTGACACTAGGACTTCGGCGGTCATTCCAGGAACGTAGGCGCCTTTCGGATTGTCCAGGCGCACTTTCAGCACAATCGTACGGATGTCGCGCTTGCGGCGGCCAACGTCTCGCTGGGTGGCGAATTCGGCTTCGGCCGCTTTGTAGAAGACTTTCCCCGATGTGACCGTTCCGCCGGGCAGGCGCACACGCAACGTGTCGCCGTAGCCGATGTGATCGGCATCGGTTTCGGGAATGGCAGCACGCACCCAGGTGTCGGTGAAGTCCACGACAGTCACGATCGCCTGACCAGGATTCACCACCTCGCCTTCCCGCGCTGCTCGCACCAGCACGGTCCCGGTCACGGGCGCGTAAATCTTCGTGTATCCCAAGCGCACTTCTGCTTCTTTCAACTGCGCTTCGGCATTGGCTACCTGTGCGCGGGCGGAAGCCACGGTGCTCTGGGCTGCGTTTGCCTGTTTTGTGCGCGCGATGGCGGCGTCAAGATCGGCCTGTGCTGCGTTAACCTGATCTTTCAGGGCCTGCACGCTGGCCTTCTGTGCCTTCAGGTTCGCTTCGGCTTGAACCTTTTCCATTTCTGAAGCCACGCCCGCCTGCGCCAATCCGATAATTCTGCGGCTGTCGCTTTCGACCCGCATCAGGGTTGCTTCAGCCTGCGCGAGTTGCGCGCGCGTGGAGGCCAGCCGGGCTTGTGCATTCGAGACATCGCTGGAGGTCGTGCCTTTGGTCGAAATACGCGTGTATTCATTGGCGTGCATTTGCGAACGGAAACTGGCGATGGTCGCAGCAGCGGCGCGTTCCTGCGCTTCCAGTTCCGACGGATCGAGGAGTGCAATCAGGTCACCCTGCTTCACCGGCGTGCCTTCGTCCACGAGCAACTTCTGGATCCGTCCTGACACCTGCGGGCTGACCACGATCTGGTTGGCGTCCACCGTGCCGACCAACACCAGGTCGTCGCCGCCGGGCGTAGAGAAGAAGTAGTATGCCGAGGCCGTTGCCACGATGATTCCCAGCAGGATTAAGAACTTAATGCGTGCATTCATTGCATCCCCTCACCATTCCCTCGAAAAACTTTCGATTCCGGCGCTCACGTAAACAGTGCCGCTGAAATAAAGTCGAGGACAAACGCGCGGCGCTCCGCGATGCGCTCCGGCGACAGTGGATCGACTTTCATCAGCGTTTTGATGACGGGCGCGGCGCTGAAGTAGAACAC
>JAEHDI010000841.1 GCA_016880505.1 Bryobacterales bacterium
ATGCGCGTGTAGCGCATCATCGCAGTGAGGCAACGGTCCAGATTGTCGCGGCGGCTGAGGTCACCGAAGCGGTTAAGAAAGAACGACCAGAAGTTGGTGCGCCGCGTCATGGCAATGCTGGGGTGCGATTCCAGAAGCTCGCAGAGCATGCCAATCCCGCTGCGGTCGATACCTGCCAGAAATATCGGGCCTCTTTCGATCGGACGGACTGTTTCGCCGGACGCCTCAGAGGAGAGAACTCTGGTCCTTGCGCTCATGGCCTTGACTTTGAAACCGTTTGCAGCTCGCCGTTGGCAGGCTCGCCCGACGAACAGCCTTGGGCGTCGTCAGGCGCGACAAAGCGCCGCTCCACTAAGTACCAAAATACCGTTCGCGCAGCCTCCGCAGGAGTCTGGCTATGGCCGTGGATGGTAACTTCCGGGGACAGTGACGGCTGGTAGGACAAGCGTCGCGAGAAACGGACAACCTCCAAGAGTCTTCGGTATGCGGCTTTGAATCGCTTGGAGGCGGACGGTCTCTGCCCTCTTGCGGCTCTTCGCATCAAGCACACATCGGAGGGCGTATCGACGAAGACCTCCACGAAGCTGGAGGCGCCGATCAGCTCGCGAACTGCTTCTCGGGTCTCCTGCCGTGCGCTTACCGTCACACAAATCGCCACTCCCCCATGACGCACAATCGCAGCCGCGACGAACGCCTTTCGGATGAGCTTGCCCTCACTGGTCCTTTCGAACCATCGCTTTTCCAGGCAGGGCACGATATCCAGCGTTGTAACGATCCTTCCATGCCGGGAAAGCAGCAAGGCTAGCTCTCCGGCGACTGTAGACTTGCCAGCGCCACTACGGCCGGTAAACCAGATGCAGACTCCGTTCGGTTCAGGCATATTGCTACCGACAATAAAGGGCGAGATGCTTGGCGACGTATGGCTCGGTACCGAACAATGCGCTCACTCTTCGCTGCGCCGCAGTTCCCATCGCCCGGGCGCGCCGCTGATCGGTAAGCAGTTCGATCAGGGCTTGCTCGAGTTCGCTAACGCTCCTGGGCGCTACAAGCCACCCCGTCTCCGCATGAACCATCGCCTGCTTCGTGCCATCCACGGCGGTGGCGATAATAGGCAGACCCGCGGCCATCGCCTCGAGAAGGGCAACCGGCAGGCCTTCCCAAAGAGATGGAAGCACGAAAGCGTCGCAAGCACCCAGCAGCTCCGGAACGTCGTTACGAATACCAAGGAAATCGAGATGCGCCTCTAAGTCAAGCGCCCGAGTCCGTCTGAGGAGATCTTCTCTGAGTTCGCCATCTCCGACGAATAAGAAATGCAGTTGTGGAAACCGGCGGACCAGAGAGGCGGCGGCCTCGAGAAGGTACGCATGCCCTTTCTGTGTCTTGAATGTGGCAACCACTCCAATAACAAACGTACTGCCGGCGATCCCAAGCCGTGCTCTTACAGCTTCCCTGTCCAGGCCGCGCCGGTAGCGGTCCACGTCCACGCCGTTGCAAATCACGGTTGTCTTGCCAGCACAGCCGCCGACCTCCCGCTGGAATGAAGCCTGGACTTCATCCGATACAGCAACAATTCCGTCCACCCAGCGCGATCCGAAACGGTAGAGCTCCCGATACATCCACCGCTTGGGTCGTAACAGCCACTTTGCTCTATGCAAGTGATCACGGCGAAGCGAGAACCTGGTGTTATGAATCGTCCAGAAGATACGAAGCCGGCTTCGAAGTCGCCTTCGAAGTCGGAGGCTAAGAACGAGGAAGTCCAGCGCTCTGAGCAGATGAGTCTGGATTACATCGATTCGGCGCTCGTCAACGATCCTCAGCAGGTCCCGGCGGATGCGAATCATCTCAGCAACAAACCATGGGAGTGCCAGAACGCTATGGGTCCGCCCACGTAGAATGTCAACCCGGAGCCCAAGCCGCTCGATCGGCTCCCGGAGAGGACCGTCGCGGAGAGCACAAACCGATATCTCGAGTCCTTTACGGGCAAAGCCGCTCGCTAACGTTCGGACGGCCTCTTGGGCTCCTCCAATCTCCAAGTTGTCAATCACCAGGAGTGTCCTCGGCGGCGGGTTTCCGGAGCGAGCGCTTCCCGTTCGGCCCGCAGAGACGGCCCGGCAACCCACATCCTCAGAAACTGGCGAGGCGACGGTAACCCTCACTGTCTCATCCAATTGCATTGGTTAAAACCGGCCTGCCGGCCCCTCTGCCATACGAACCTTCGCGCAAGCCGATGCCCCGCTCTCTGCACAGCGGAGCGAGTACAGGGCCCGCCGCAGCCTGCGTGTATCCGGCGACACTTGCCAGTACGAATTCCAGTACTGCACCGCGGCCCGCAGATGATAATAGGCCCACACCTCAGGGAATAGCCGCCACTCGTCCGGCGACAGCGGATACTCGGAGACATAGGATGCAACAATTGCCTCAATCTGATCGGACATATCAGGACGCTCGCAATCCCAATAACGCGAGACAACCTGCACGATCTCGATCAGTCGCCACTCTAGGCGTGCAAGTTCGAAATCCAATAGCGCAAGCTCTTCTCCGCGGCGAAACACAATGTTGTGCAAGCCATAGTCGCCATGGACAATCACTGTCGGTAATGCCTCTCCTTTGAGGACAGATTCCAGACGATACAATCGATCGATAAGAGATGTCGAGTGCTGAGCCAACTTGTGTATGTAAGTGGTGTCAGAGTTACCATTGGCAGTCCCCAGTTTGGATGTCAGCTCTTGGAGCCGCTGTTCATACCAAAACACGCCAGGCCGCCTGTCCTGACCGTCAGGGCCAAAGCCAAGATGATGTTGTCCTCGTGGTGCGAAGTGCATTAGCGTGCGATGGAAGCGGGCCAAGGCGCGCCCCGCCCGTCGGAGCAACTCCAAATGCAATGAGCGCGGCATGATCGCCTGCGCGTAACTGGTACCCTCTACGTAATCGACCAGCGAGAACAGAGATGACCCGCGAGCAACATAGCTGTTGGTGGTCTTCGTTCGTCTCAGTCTGGGAGCGCAGAAACCCAGCTCGGCGAGACGCGTCAAGATTGAGTGCTCCCACAGTACCGCGTCCGGCGTCCACCACGATCTGTATTGCCGCAGCACCATCTCTCCGGAGCGGGTGTTCACAAGGATGCTTCGATTTCGCCGGCCCATGGGCAGGTTTCGGTGATGCCCAGTGGGTTCCAGATCGTACTCCCCCAGTACATCCTCAATCACCTTCCTGTCGACATCGAGAGGGCGGCAGACAGAATGGGCGTGAAGGTAGACCCGCGAGGGACGGGGAGGCCATGGAAATGAGGAGAGGAGGTTCATAAGCAGCGAGTCGGGAGAACTGATGGTCCTCCGGACAGTGGAACGGACGCAGAATCGGGATTCATCAGGATGGAGCGAAGACGGGCCGTTGAAAGGGCGAGTCCCTCGCTGCCGTTGTCAACTTCAATCAGATTCCAGCCTTTCGCACGCATCCGTTCCACGACCTGACCAACTACGACGTGAGAATTCGTGATGAACCGCGAGAGTGCGGCTGGACTCTCACGCCGGAAATGGGCCCACGGACCGCGATCGAAAACCCGGGCTTCGCACACCCCCAGCGGAGCATTCACATGGATGATAAGGTCCGGTTGAGGAACCAGATCGAGGTAGGCGGACACAGCCGCAAGGTCAGGCTCCCCCCGGTCCGAGGCATGCAAGTCGACTGCCCGGTGTACAAAGCCCTGGTCAATGACCAGGGCTTCATTTGGCCGCAGGTGGGTCCTGAGAAATTCGTATTGTCCGAGCATGCGAAGATACCAGCGAAGGGCGTGCCGCCGGAACTTAACCGAAGCGTCCCTGTGCGCCTGGCCCTGCATCAGGTGCCGCGCCAGCCTCACGTGACGAAGCAGAAAGCGAAATTGATATGCACGGCTAAACTGGCAGAAAAGCTGCCACAACAAGGCACGGCGTAAGCGTGGCGGGGCAAAGCGGGCGATGTACGCCCCAAGGGTCGTACGTGCGACGTACACGCGACTTGCCCCGACCATGGTTCGGGGGGTCACGCCCTGTTCGCTCAGAGAATCCATGACCACGGGCAAGAGCGATGTCTTACCTGCGCCCGGTGTGCCAATAAGCTCGACGACCATGTCGCGTTCTATCCGACTCTTAACTAGGCCCGGCGTCCGATATGCTTTAAGAACAGATACGATCTTTCGAGGATCATTCTTAGTTGCTCCCCAAACCCGGGCGCAACGTCGACCCGCAGCTCCTCAACCGCGCCACGCTGCAACAAAAGAACCTTTCCGGCCCAAAGGTTGCCAAGTACAATCTCCCCTTGGTCATTTGCAGTTTGAAGGCTTCCATCCGCGTGACGCCATACCTCGCCGGGTCTTACGAGTAGCGTGACGCCATCGACAGCTTCGGCGTTGCGGTTGTGC
>JAEHDI010000842.1 GCA_016880505.1 Bryobacterales bacterium
CGGTGACGCTCGCCAACAGCGAACGCGCCTCCATGCGGAACATCGAGCGCCGCGTGCTCGACGAAGCGCGGCATGAGGCACACTTCGTCAGGCCAGATCGACATGGCTGTTGTGCGAGGAGCTATTGGGTCAGTTCGGATGCGTCAGAGGATCGAGGGGACGACGTATTTTGGCGAGCCGAAGGGCAGCTTTCGGGCAGCCAGCCATGACCATCGAAGGTGGCCTCCTGGCCGAACTGAGACCTCGGCGAATGACGCAGTCCGACCCGTCGCAGACGGTTGCTGGTAGGAACGGTACGAGCGAAAGTTCGGCCAGACCGTGGCGCTCTCGCATGGCTGAGATTGTCCCCTTCGGTGGGAGGGCCATGTAAGCGTCTACAATGACTCAAACGCCACTTCTGAGACAACGATGAGATTAGGCCCCACTTCCAACCGTCAGCCCCGCCTCCCAAAGCACGAAAGGCCTTCTTGCTCCAAGTGCAAAACAGCGTTTTCCAGCTTCCAGGTGATCAAGATCAATAACAAGCAGCTGTGCATCTGGTGTGCTGGCCATCCGGTGGATGTATCTAGCAGGAGCTTTACCCTAGGCAAGAGCACAAACAGGAATCCCGGCACGGGCGCGCGGTGAATACCCCTGGGCAGCGCTATCCATGGCCGCCCATGCACTAAATTTTTTGCGGTGAAGAGCGAAACGATAGGCCGAGTGCCAGCGACTGGTCTTGGGCACATATTCCCGGTCCATCTGCAGGACGATATGCCCGGACGCTAAGGATGGGTGTTGGTTGTAGTGTGCCCGTGCCTCGGCAGCCGCTCGACCCGCAAGGGCTTCTTCAGACTCGCCAGGGTTGCGAGCGATGTAGAGTCCTTCAGCCCCCCAGCCTTTGATCTCACCTTGGCCGAAGTGGGTAATCATGATCACGATGATCTCAGCCGGTGTGTATACATGCTCCAGTTTTTCGAGTCTCTTCTCTAGGTTGCGCATAGCCAATCCTTACATAGCCTATGAATCCAAGAATCCAAGCAGAGGTTCCGACATCCTGTCCGATGGTTGTCTACTCGCGCAGCGGGGCCTTCTTTCCAGCGATGTCTCCTGCGAGAAGTCCCTCTCGCCACTCCGCGAGTTCAGCCGAAACGATTGCCTCCATGCTGTTCACGAAATCCTCCAAGTGCTTGGGGTCGTCGGGCGCGCTCTCCGACCGAATTTGATACCGCAGCTTTACCCACTTCAAGCGCTCTCCCGCCGAGGCGAAATTGACGTACTTCGTTCGAAATCGGTAGTTCGCGCTCAGTCCGGTGGCCACGGTCGTGATAACTGCAGGCAACACAATCGCCCACTTAGGCCAACTATCGATGGCGGCGGCGAATGCCGTTAGACCAGCGGCCAAAATCACGGATGTCTGCAATACGTTGTCGAGAGCCCGCTGTGTCCCCTTCTGACTTTCGTACCAGTCGATGAGATCCGTGCATCTCTTTAGGGCAAGCTCTCTGGCTTTGTCTTCGGTGATTTGTCATCGCGGGCCTCCTGTTGCGCAATGCAGAGATGCACGGTTGTAACGGCCGGCGTCAGCGGCGCGCCGGCACGATGCCAGCAAAGA
>JAEHDI010000011.1 GCA_016880505.1 Bryobacterales bacterium
CTTGCCGCTGTAGGCCGCCTCGCGGCCCAGGATCGCGGTCAGCGTCGCCTCGGCCACGTTTCGCGTCTCGTTCAGCGGCTTACCGCGGCGGATGCTCTCGATCAGGTCCACGTGCTCCTGCTCGTATGCCTCCGGTACCTCGCCCTGATACTTCCACTCGCGGTCCGTGACGATCCGGTTGTCGCAGTTGCTCGTCCCCTTCTCGCCCACCACGGCCGCCCCGATCCGCACGTCGCAGTTCGCGATCTGCCGGTTCTGGCTGAACAGCCGCGCGCCACCCGGATACTCGTACTCCACCGCAAAATGGTCGAACGTGTGCCCGAAGTCGCCGCCCGGTTCGTGGCTCGCGCGCCCGCCCACGCCGTAAGCCCGCACCGGATGCTCCCCCAGCACCCAGTTGATCAGGTCCAGCGTGTGGATGTGCTGTTCCACGATGATGTCGCCGGAGAGCCACGTGTAATACGGCCAGTTCCGATGCTGCCACTCCAGGTCGCTCCAGCCTCCCTCTCTCGGAATGGCCCAGATCTCGCCGACGTTGAAATACGCGCGCGCCTCGAAAATTTTCCCGATTGCGCCGTCCCGCAGCCGCCGGACCGTCTCCACCTGGTCCAGGCTGTGCCGCCGCACCGTGCCCGCCACCACGCTGAGCCCCTTCTTCTCCGCCAGCCTGCCCGACTCCAGCACGGAGCGCACACCCGGCGCGTCCACCGCGATCGGCTTCTCGGCGAAGATGTGCTTCCCGGCCTCCACCGCCGCTCTCATCTCCCGCGGCCGGAACTGCGGAGGCGTCGCCAGAATCACGTAGTTCACCTCAGGCAGGCCGATCACCTTCTCGTACGCGTCGAAGCCCGTGAAACAGTTCCGGTCGCTGATCTCGACTCCCACCGTCCTGAGCTGCTGCCGGCACTCCGCCAGCCGGTTCGGGAACAGGTCGGCCAGCGCCACAACCTGGACGTTCTTCGCCTTCGCCCGCGCGCCCGGCACCGCGTTTTCCGTGTGATACCCGTGGCCCGGCGGCGGGTAGATCACGTCCGTCTTCGCTTGCACGACGTTCAGCGCCGCCCCCGTCCCGCGGCCGCCGCAGCCGATCACGCCCACCCGCATTACCTCGTCCGCGGCCAGCCCCTTGCTGACGAACGGAAACTGCACCGCCGCTACTGACGATCCCCGCAGGAAGTCCCGTCTCGAAACGCCACCGTTCTCCATGATTCCTCCTCTCCGTTCGCACTCACCACGCCTTCAGCTTCGCCACCGTCCATAGTATCTTTGTGCCAGCCTTCACGCTGGCGATCGGGTTTCCCGAAACCTTCTCCTCGCCGGCGATGCGGCGCCTGTAAGATACAGGAACCTCCAGCACGCGCAGCCCGTGAAGGAGCGCCTTGATCTGCATTTCGACAGTCCACCCGTAGTTGCGGTCGCGCATCCCGAGCGCGCGCAGGGATTCAAGGCGGATCGCCCGGAACGGACCGAGATCTGTGTAACGGTAACCGAACAGAATCCGGATCAGGAACGTTGCCAGCCGGTTTCCGAACGCCTGGTGCATTCGGACCGAGCCCCGCTCGGCTCGCCCCATCACACGCGACCCAAGCACCAGGTCGGCCCGTCCCTCGGCAATCGGAGCGAGCAGCAGGGCCGCTTCCTCGGGGTCTTCGCTCGAATCGGCCTGCATGAAAGCGACGGCTTCGGTGTCCGGCGGCACGGCGGCCAGCGCCGCAAGGCACGCCGCCCCGTACCCGCGCTCGGGTTCGCTCACCACGATCGCGCCGTGTTCCCGGGCGATCTCCGCGGTCCGGTCCGTCGACCCGTTATCGGCCACGATCACGGTCTGGAACAGACTCCGCGGCACGCGGTCGAGCGTCGCCCCGAGGCTTTCTTCCTCGTTCAAAGCAGGGATGATGACTGCAGCTCTGAGCATCGCCTATAATTAAACATAGCTGGAACCTGTCGCTTTCAACCATGACCGGCGACAATCTACCGAGGGAGACTGACGGCCATCGACACCACGCGCCGCTCTGGCACGTCTTCGCATGGGCGCGCGACCTCGTGATGTCCCTCGTCATCGCGGCTGTAGTGATTCTGTTCATCTACCAGCCGGTGCAGGTGGAAGGCACCAGCATGGAGCCCGCGCTCGTGAACGAGGAGCGGATCTTCATTAACAAGTTCACCTACCGCTTTGGCATTGAGAAGATCGGGCGTAGTGACATGGTGGTTTTCCGCTTCCCGAACGATCCCAGCAAGTCGTTTATCAAGCGCGTTATCGGGCTGCCTGGAGACTACGTCCGCATCGAGCAAGGGACTGTCTACATCAACGGAAGCCCCCTCGAGGAACCGTACATCCCGTTCAATTACCGCGATCAGGTCTCGTGGGGGCCGGGCAGGATCGCCCAGGACCACTACTTCGTCCTCGGCGATCACCGCGAGTCTTCCAATGACAGCCGCAACTGGGGGGCCGTCCACCGCGACCTGATTTACGGGAAGGCCGTCTTCGTCTACTGGCCGCTCAGCAAACTCGGCCCCGTTCGCTGAGGAAGAAAGGCTCGCGGTCAGATCAGAACTCCTTACCGTTATACAAACCGGCCACGTACTTCTCGTAGCCGTTGGACAGCAGCGTCGGCCGCCGCTCCATCTTTGGGATGACCTTCTCGAACGCCTGCGACCACCTCGGGTGCGGCTTGCCGGGATTTATGTTGGAGTAAAACCCGTACTCCGCCGGCTGAAGTTTGTTCCAGAACGTCGCCGGCTGTTTAGAAACGAATTCGATCCGTACGATGGCCTTGATGCTCTTGTACCCGTACTTCCATGGCGTCACGATGCGAACCGGCGCTCCGTTCTGCTTGGGCAACGGTTTGCCGTAGAGCCCCGTCACCATCATCGTCAGCGCGTTCATCGCCTCGTCCATCCGAAGCGCCTCGAAGTACGGCCACGGATACCACGGCGCGCCCACCATCCCGGGCATCTCCTTGGGCCGGTTGACGGTCACGAACCGGACGTACTTCGCCTCGGGCCTGGGCTCCACCGCCTTGATTAGTTCGGAGAACGGAAATCCCGTCCACGGCACCGCCATCGACCATGCTTCCACGCAGCGATGACGGTACAACCGCTCCTCAAAGGGCATGGTGCGAAGCAGGCCATCGAGATCCAAGGTCCGCGGCTTGTTCACGAGTCCCGTCACCTCGATCTTCCACGGGGTCACCACGAACGAGCCAACCTTGTCCTTCACCGCCCGCTTGTCCGCCGGGTCGAATTCGTAGAAGTTGTTGAAGCCCGTGGCCGCCCACTCTTCCGTCACCGGCCGGTCCAGGGTGAACTCCGAATTCCGCTTCGCCGGGTACGGGCCCGCGGAAGCCGCCACCAGCCGCTCCACTCCCAGAAAACCCGCCGCCCGCAGCAACTGTCTGCGATTCAGGTAGACATGTTCCGGTGTCGCCTGACTCTCCGAGATTTCCCAGTCGCGTGGGATTCGAATCAACATGACTCCTCCCGCAACCCCTCAATAGCCAGATGCTAGCATGGTAGAACTTTATTCCTGAATGCGCGAAAAAACGGCAATTATCGTCGGCGCCGGACCCGCTGGTCTGACCGCCGCCTACGAACTGCTCGCGAGAACCGCCATCCGCCCGGTCGTCCTCGAGAAAAGCGAGTTTATGGGCGGCATCGCCCGCACCGTCAACTACAAGGGCTACCGGATGGACATCGGCGGCCACCGGTTCTTCTCCAAGTCCGACCGCGTCATGAACTGGTGGCTCGACCTCATGCCGATGCAGGCCGTCCCCGGCGCGCCACCCTCCATCACCTACCAGCGGCAGACACGCACAGTCCTCGGCTCCGGCGACGGACCGGACCCCGACCGCGAGGACCGCGTAATGCTCCTTCGCAAACGCCGCTCGCGCATCTACTTCCTCCGCCGGTTCTTCGACTATCCCATTCGTCTCAGCTCGGAAACCCTCGCTAAGCTTGGCCTAGTCCGCACTGTTCGAATCGGTCTGAGCTACCTGAAGAGCGCTGCCTTCCCGATCCGCGACGAGCGCACCCTGGAGCAGTTCTTTATCAACCGCTTCGGCCGCGAGCTCTACCTCACCTTTTTCAAGTCCTACACCGAGAAGGTCTGGGGCGTGCCCTGCGACCGGATCAGCGCCGAGTGGGGAAGCCAGAGGGTCAAGGGACTCTCTATCGCCCGCTCGATTCTGCATTTCCTGAAGCAGGCGCTGCACCGTCGCTCGGACGTCGCACAGAAAGACACCGAAACCTCTCTGATCGAGCAGTTCCTCTACCCGAAGCTCGGGCCCGGGCAAATGTGGGAGGAAGTCGCGCGACAGGTTTGTGAAAAAGGCGGCGAAGTCCTGACGGGCTGGGACGCCGTTCGTGTCCTCTCGGATGGCTTTCGCGTCACCGGTATCGAGGCTGTCCACGCCTCGGGCGAGCGTCGGCTCTTCGAGGGAGACTACTTTTTCTCGACGATGCCCGTCCAGGAACTGGTCCGCGCGCTCGATCAGCCTGCGCCTCCGGAAGTTGTCGAGGTCAGCGAGGGCCTGATGTACCGCGACTTCATCACTGTCGGCCTGCTCGTCCGTGGTCTCAAAGTCAAGGAGGATCATCCGGACGGCTCGAAACTCATCCGCGATAATTGGATCTATATTCAGGAACCCGACGTCCTCGTCGGCCGCCTTCAGATCTTCAACAACTGGAGTCCCTACCTCGTCCCCGACAGAACCAAGGTGTGGCTCGGCCTCGAGTACTTCTGCAATGAGTCCGATCCGCTCTGGACCAAATCCGACGCCGAGATGACGCGCCTCGCCGCCGAAGAACTCGCCCGTATCGGAATTATCGATGCCGGCGATGTCCTTGACGCGACTGTCGTTCACGTCCCGAAGACGTACCCGGCTTACTTCGGCACTTACCCGCGCTTTCACGTGGTTCGGGAATACCTCGACCGCTTCGAGAACCTCTTCCTCATTGGCCGGAATGGCATGCACCGGTACAACAATCAGGACCATTCGATGCTGGCGGCCATGGTCGCCGTCGACAACATTGCGGCCGGTGTGCCAGGGAAGGACAATATCTGGGCGGTCAACACGGAGCAGGAGTATCACGAAGAGAAATAGAATCGGTCCCTGAAGAACGGCCATGACGGAGCAGCTAAACGATGACTGGCTTCGCATTTCCGGCGGGCTCCGCGAGTAGGGCGACCGTCTTTGTCAGGAGCTAACCTCAGCATGGGACGATCTCCGCGCGCTAAGCGCTTCGGTTGCCGCGGCGTCTGACTCCGTTTCTCGGACGCCGCCCGATGCGGTCCGTGTGCAGTCTCTCGTGGCGCTCTTTGGTGACGCCGGCGAGCGCCTGTTGTTTGCGCCGTTGGCTGAGCACCAGCGGAAGCGTCCGCTCCACCGGGCGCTGTCGGCAAGCGAGGACTACGAGGCTGCGCTCGAAGTCCTGGTCAGCGGCCTTCCGGCGCAGGTGGAGGCAAAGAGCCGGGAATTGGCCCGCAACATCGATGATCCGGACGGACGCTCCGGCGTACGGCGCCGCTGGCTTGAATGGTGGAACGCTTCTCTTGCCCTGCCGCTTCGCGACATCGTCTCGGGCTTCTTGCTGCGTGAACGGTTGTGGCGATCCCGGATTGAAGGCAACTTCCTTGTCGCCTTGTTGCAAGCCACGCTGCTGCTGACGTCCCGATGTCAGGACTTCCGCCGCTGGCAGTTGTGCCTGCTTTCCGGACGCGAACGCGTGCCTGCCGGGAGCGATGACGAGCGGAAGTGATGGTTTGACCTCCTCTCCGAACTCGAGGCCCGCGCAGTCGCAGCGATCGGCGCCGAACGAAACTCTCTGGCAGCCGAAGCCGTGCGTCTCCCCGCAGTCGTTTTGGCGGCGAAACCCCTGCCCGCGAGCCGCCGGCGCGGGATGCTTGAGCGGCGCCGCGCCCACCTTGCCTATTGGTCCCGCCTGAGCCGCGGCGTTCAGTCGTTACTCGATCTCGATCGCCAGCTTTGCACCCTGGAGCGCGACGCCAGCGTGTACGCCGGCCAGATCGTTGACTCGCTTCGCTCCGAGCGTGCTGACTCGCTCGGCGAACTCGATGCGGTCGTCGGCTGGCTCGAAGCCTGGGAGCGCGGGGAGCGCGACAGTGCGTACCCCGTCGCCACCGGCCTGTATTCCGCCGAAGACCGCGCCGCTGATTGGACTCGCCGCCTGACGCGCCTGGCCCGGCTTCACATGCCGGAGGCGATGGAAACCGTTGTGCCCCGCCGGCCCCTGCCCGGTGTTCGTGCTCCATGGCGGCTGATCACGCCGCAACGCACGGTCGTCACCGCGATCGAGCATACCGGCCGTCCGCTTGTCGCCGCGAGCCTGCGTGAGACGGAAGCCTCCCATCGCGCCATCGTTCGCGAGATCGAGCGTGCTCGAGAAGTCGTGGCCTTCGGATTGGAGACTGCGTCGACGGGCGGCGCGGACCTCGCCTCCGAGGCCGTTCACAACGCGTTGTTCCTGCTCCTCCACCACCGGGAGAGCGCGAGCGACGCCGTGCCGTGGGCCGAAGGCCGGCTCACGCGGGCCCACGCCGTTGTCTTTCTGGAATCTCACGTTGCGCTCGAGCAGGGCTGGCTCGGCTTCCTGGAGTACCTGACGCGCTACCGCGGCCGGATGAGGATCGAGGAGTTGTCCGGCCGGCTCGCCGGGCACGTTCAAACTTCAGCCCTGCGCCTCTCGCGGACCGCCAGGCGCTTCACAGATTGGGCCCTCTTGAAAACCGGCTGGATCGCACCGCCGTCGCCGCAAGTCCAACCCGTTATCGAGCGGCCGTACCTCGGCCAGGTGCTGGACGTACGGATGGGAGCCCGCGATCTCCCGATGCTCTATCTCCGGCTCTTCCGTCTGGCCCCGGTCGAGGACCCCAGATTCCTCATTGGACGTGAAGCGGAAATGAGCGGTCTGGCGGACTCCCTCGCCCGTTGGGAGTCCGGTCGAAAGGTCTCCGCGCTGATTGTCGGCGCTCGCGGCACCGGCAAGACCAGCCTGCTCAACTGTGCGGTCGCTGGTATTCTCTCGGAGCTCCCCGTGGTCCGCGGCCAGTTCTGCGGCCGGATCTCCCGGACCCAAGAGCTGTTCGCGTTCCCTGCGCGGGCTGCTCCGGCTTCTGGACGGCGCTGACGTGGAAGCAGTCCTTTCCAGCGGGCGGAGAGTCGTCATCCTGGAGGAACTGGAACGCATATTTCTCCGGAACATCAACGGCTTCGAAGCATTGCACGCTTTCCTGCGGCTGATCGAGTCCAGCTCCGGGTCCACCCTTTGGATTCTCAGCACCAATGAGTGGTCTTTCCGCTATCTGGACGCTGTGGCAGGCCTCTCCCGTTCCTTCACCCACCGCGTCAACGCCATGACGGTCCCCCCGGAGCACCTGACCGGCGCCGTCCTCCAGCGCCACAATCTTTCCGGGCTGAGGCTGCAATTCGAACCCGTTCCCGAGGGTGACCCGCGGGTCAGTCGCGTCCGGCGCCTGCTCGGCCTCGAGCGCGACGCCCAACAGCTCTTTTTCGACTCTTTGTTCCGCCAGTCGGAAGGTGTATTCCGGTCTGCCTTCGAACTCTGGCAGGATTCCATCGAGCGAGTGGAAGCAGGCGCCGTCTCGATGCGCCACCCGCTTGCTCCCGACTACAGGCCGCTGATGCGGGAACTCAATCTGGACGACCTGTTCACTCTCCAGGTCGTCCTCCAGCACGGAGGGCTCGATTCCCCGGATGCAGCCGGCGTCCTCGGCATCCCCCTGCCGGTTGCCGCCCGCCGGATCGAGCGGTTGCGTGCACTCGAGTTGCTTGAGCCCGAGTCGGACTGTCCCGGCTTCCGCGTGCGGCCCCAGGCCCGGCGCTTCGTTCGCGACGCACTGAGCCGGTATAACCTTTTTTGAGGAGTTGAGCGATGCCAGTCTCGTTGTTTTCGTTTGCGATGCTCCTCCAGACCGCCCAGCCCGGCGAGATATTCCGCTACTTCACCCTCGGACGGTTCCTGTCCGTTGTTTTCGTCCTGCTGGTCACGTGGGTGCTGATCCGCTACCTGTCGCGGCTGCTCGCTTTCCTCAGTATCCAGGGCGCCAAGACCCGGTTCCTCGTCAAGTGGATCGAGCCGGTGCTCCGTATCGCCCTGTGGTTTGTCGCAATCTTCGTCTCCTTCGGTGTACTGGCCCCAACCCAGGAGACGTTTCTGGCCGCGGTCGGCTCCCTTGCGATCGCCATCGGCCTCGGCGCGCAAGATCTCGTCAAGAACCTCATCGGCGGCCTCGTGATTCTCGCCGATCGCCCCTATCAGCTCGGCGACCGGGTCAGAATTGGCGACGCCTACGGAGAAATCGACCACATCGGCCTCCGCAGCACGAAGCTCACCACGCCGGACGACACTCGCGTCACCATTCCCAACGCCGAATACTCCGAGACTCCGTATCTGCGGCTAAGAGTCAAGGCTTATGTGTTCGACCACCGCTACGAAAACCGGATGATGAACGACATCACTGTCCGCGCCAAGAAGGAGTTCTCCCGCCTTGGGCTTCTCGCCGCCTGGCGCGCGACCGCCGAAGCTTGAATTTTCGGTAATCGTGCGTGACGCCCCCGCATTCTATAATCGGGCCGTGCTTCGGTTCTTGCTCCTCTTGCTCACCGCCACCTGTTGCGCCGCACAACCGCTGCGCGGCCCCATTGTGGCCATCGATTTCTATGGAGCTGCGGCCGTCGATTTCACACGTCTCCGTGCCGTCATTCCGTTTCAAGTTGGCGATATCTTTGGAGAGGGGGCCACATTTCAGGAGCGGTCGCCAGAGGAGTTTCAGAAACTCATAAACAAGAATCGCATCTCGTATGCGCCGGTTTTCATTCCCGAACTCAACGGCTGGGTACTTTACGTTGATGTAGAACCGCCGGACACATCGCCGGCAATCTGGAATCCCGCGCCAGCCGAAACCGAAAAACTGCCTGCAAAAATCGTTCATCTGTACGAGCACGCAATGGACCGATATGGGAACGGAGGGATTTACGCCGGGGACGAGACGACGAACGGCTACTCGCTTTCCAAGGATCCAATCATGCGTTCAGACGAACTCAAGCTGATCGAGTACGCACGAGCGCACGCAAAGCGCGTTTACTCGGCTCTGAAACGCTCCGCCTCACCCCGGGATCGAATTGCGGCGGCGTGGGTCGCAGGCTACGCTCCCAAGGGCTCGCATCAACTTACAGCGCTTCTCCATGCCGTTTTGGATCCCGATTCCACGGTCCGTAATAACGCGATCCGTGTTCTCGCGGTCCTCGCCTCGCACGACGTCGGCATTGCCCGCCGGATTTCGCCGGATCCTTTCATCCCCATGCTGCATTCGCTCACATGGAGTGATCGAAACAAAGCTATGTTTCTCTTGGATCCCGTCACCGCCGCTCGGGATCCCCAAACGATCAAGAGCCTTCGACGCCAGGCCATCGAACCCCTCCGGCAGATGTCCCGCTGGACCTACTGGGGCCATGCCAGCATGGCTCTCGTCCTTCTGGGCAGAATCGCGGAAATCCCCGAGGTGCGTCTGCAGAGTTTGCTACAGGCCCGCGACGCCGCTGCGATTCTGAATCAGGTACGTGATTAGCTCGGGGATGGTTTGTTCGTCAGGGCCGCCAGTTCCTGGGCGTAGCGCCGTGCCCAGCCAGGAGTTCGGCTCCGTCTTCCGCTCGGCAAACCGTGCCTCCAGCCATCCGAGCTGATCTCGCCGCGGAACATTCGGCCCTCCTTTTGCGTAGTCTCTTGGCGAAGGGAGTCAATGGAGGCTTCGATGTATTGCACGCAATGCGGTTTCAAGCTGGATGACGGCGATGTCTTCTGCGCCAAGTGTGGTAAGGCCACCAGGGCCGACGCTCCTCCCCGGGCACAGTCTGAAAGGCGGCGTCTCGTCCGGCCCGTCGAGGACCGGAAAATCGCCGGTGTCTGCGCCGGCTTCGCCCGCTACCTGGATGTCGACCCCGTGCTGGTCCGCGTGCTCTGGCTTGTACTCGCCCTTACTGCCGGGGTCGGGTTCATCGCCTATATCGTCGCCTGGATCGTCATGCCGAAAGAGGAGTCCCTGCCCCCGGCCGCTTTCACCGAGCGGGCCTCCACGGAAGGCTGATCACACAGGCCCCGACCCTCCTCTTCAATCGCTCATCAGGAAGATGAAGGGCCGCACGTCCTCCTCCGGCGTCCA
>JAEHDI010000097.1 GCA_016880505.1 Bryobacterales bacterium
CACTCTGTGGCGTGATCCGGCGCGTGGTCGCGTCGATCCCCACCGAGCTTTACTCCGCGATCGCCGCCGGCATCGGGTTCTTTATCGCTCTGGTGGGCTTCCGGAACTCCGGCATCATCGTGGCTGATAAGGAGACCACACTGGCGCTCGGCAACCTCGGTGAACCCCGGACGGCGCTGGCTCTGTTCGGCCTGCTCCTGATCGCCGCGCTGCTCGCCTGGCGCGTGCGGGCCGCGATTCTGATCGGTATTCTCGCGACGACCGCCGCCGGCGTGGCCGCAGGACTGGTGCACTGGCAGCCGCAGATGTACCGGCTCTCGGACGTTTCGGCCACCGCGTTCCGGCTGGACCTTTCCGCCGCTTTCAGCCTCGGGTTCATCGAGATCGTCTTCGTCTTCTTCTTCGTGGATGTGTTCGACAACGTCGGCACGCTCGTCGCCGTCGGCAAGAAGGCCGGCCTATTCAACGAGGCGCATGAGATCCCGCGAATCAACCGCATCCTGCTCTCGGACGCCGCCGCCACAACCGTCGGCTCGCTGGCCGGCACCTCCACCGTTGTCAGCTACATCGAGAGCGCGGCCGGCGTGGTCGCGGGCGGGCGGACCGGCGTGACCTCCGTCGTCACCGGCCTGCTGTTCGTCGTTGCCTTGTTCATCGCGCCCATGGTCGGCGTGATTCCCGCGGCGGCAACGGCGCCGGCGCTGATCATCGTCGGCTCGCTCATGGTGTCGCACATCAGCGAAATCGACTGGTCAAACCCGATGATCGCCGTGCCGGCCTTCCTGACGATGACCGCCATTCCGCTGACCTTTAGCATCGCCAACGGTTTGGCGTTCGGATTCACCGCCTACACGCTGCTGAAGGTCCTACGCGGCGAGTTCCGGACAGTGAGCTGGCTTGTCTACATCCTGACGGCGCTGTTTATCGCGCGCTTCCTCTACCTGGGCGCCGGATGAGCCGGAAAAAGCTGATTCTTGCGGCGCTGCTGCTGTTTCTGCTCAACGTGTGGATCTCCGGCCGCCTGTTCCGATTCGAGTTCGTCGATCACATGAACTCGATCGAAGGGACGCACATCGCGCTCGGCCGCTGGGTCAGCGAGAACTGGCGTGACCTTTCCTGGTTCCCGCTCTGGTACGGCGGCATCCCTTACCAGAACGCCTACCCGCCTCTGCACCACTGGATCGTCGGTCTGGTCTCGGGCGTAGGGGACATCCCGCCGGCGCGTGCATACCACGCCGTCACCGCGGTTTTCTACAGTCTCGGGCCGGTTACGCTCTTCCTGCTCGCCGCCTGGCTGTCGCGCTCGGTGGGCGTCGGGTTCCTGGCCGGAGTGATTTACTCTGTTTTCTCCCCATCCACGCTGCTGATCCCGATCGTCCGCTACGATGCCGGGGGACTATGGGGCGCCCGGCGCCTTCAGACGCTGGTGCAATACGGCGAAGGGCCGCATATCGCATCAATGACGTTGCTCCCCCTTGCATTGCTCCTCGTGATCGTCGCGCTCGAACGACGCCGCCCGGCGTGGTCGTTCGCAGCGTCACTCGGTCTGGCGTCGGTGGCCTTGACTAATTTTCTTGGCGCGGCCTCACTCGCGCTCGCAGTTGTGGCTTGGCTGTTCGCAAGGGATGAGATCCGCCTGGGGACATGGCTCCGCGTAGCCATGCTCGGGCTGTTCGCATACGCCCTCGCATGTTCCTGGCTTCCTCCGTCCACGCTGCTTGCGATCTCCCGGAACGAACGCTATTTGAGCGGTACCTTGCCTCCCTCGCGCTGGCTTTATCTGGCGTTGATGGTGCTCGGCGCCGCTGCGCTCCTGTGGCTCCTCCGGCGCGTGAACGCGCCGTCCCAGCTCCGCTTCGCCGTCCTGTTCCTGACGCCGCTGGCCGCTTTCACGCTGGCGTCCGAATGGTGGAAGGTCTCGCTGGTACCGCAGGGGCACCGCTATCACCTGGAAATGGAAATGGCGCTCGTGCTCACCGGGGTCTTCGGCGCGCGATACCTTCTGGAGCGTTCGTCCCGCCGCCTGCGGGTCGCCGCCGCCTGCTTGCTGGTTGCCCTCTGCGTCTACCCGGCAATCCGCTACCGCAAGTGCGGCAAACGGCTGATTCGCCCGGTCGATATCACGCAGCGGATCGAGTATCGCGAGGCTCGCTGGGCCGAGCGCAACATGGCCGGACGCCGTGTCATATTGCCCGGTTCGGTCGGGTTCTTCCTCAACGTGTTCACTGACACCCCTCAGTTCGCGGGCGGATTCGACCAGGGCGTCGTGAATCCGAACTTCGCTGCCTTTCACTACCAGCTCCTCACCGGCGAGAATGCGAGAAACCAGGATGGGACGGTCGCCGTCACCGCTCTCAAGGCCTTCGGCGTGGACGCCGTCGGCGTCAGTGGTCCGCGAAGCCAGGAGGTGTACAAACCCGTTCGGAATCCGAAGAAGTACGACGGCCTACTTGCTGAACTCTGGCGGGACGGCGATGACGTCATCTACGATGTGGGGCGGCGGTCCAAGTCTCTCGCCCATGTGATCTGCCGCGCCGACCTGCCCGCCCGCGCGCCGATCCACGGCTTGGATCTTGATCCGATCCGTCCGTATGTGTCGGCGCTCGACGACCCGTCACTCCCGCCAGCGGAAATGAAGTGGCGCAGCCGGCATTCGGCCATCGTTTCCGCGTCGATAGAACCCGGTCAGGTATTGTCTGTCCAGATCAGCTACCACCCGGGCTGGAGAGCCACGGTAGCGGGTGCGCCTGTGCGGGTTTATGGAGACGCCCTTGGCCATGTGGTCGTTGAGCCCGGCTGCGACGGGCCGTGCACGGTGGAACTGGTGTACGACGGGGGCACGGAAATGCGCGTGGCCCGGATCGTGAGTTGGTGTGCTCTAATTGGCGGGATTCTGTTCGCAGCTTTCGCGCGGCGTCGCATGCGAACATAGCCTGAAGCACTCCCGTGCGATCTCCCAGTCCTCTCTGGTCTGAACCACGAGTACTCGCACGGCGGAGTCGGGCGTCGCGATGTCGGTGTCTACGGGGGAGTCTGCATTCTTGCCGTGGTCGAGCTTCATCCCGAGAAACCCGAAAGCGTCGCACACCGCCGCGCGGACTTCGGGCGAGTTCTCGCCGATGCCGGCCGTGAACACGAGCGCATCGAGCCCGCCGAGGTTCGGAAGCATGGCGCTGATGTGACAGCGCAGCTTGTGAATGAAGATGTCGAAAGCCAGGGCGGCGCGCGGGTTGCCCTTGTCCCTCTCGGCCAGAATCTGCCGCATGTCGCGTGAGATTCCGGAGACGCCTTTCAGCCCGCACTCCTCGTTCAGAATCCTGTTTAGCTCGGCTGCATCGTACCCGCGGTGCCGGACCAGGTAGATCAGAATCCCCGGGTCGAGCGATCCCGGACGTGTGCCCATCATCAGCCCTTCGAGCGGTGTGAATCCCATCGTGGTGTCGGCGCCGACGCCGTTGCGCACGGCGGCGAGCGAGCATCCGTTGCCGAGGTGGCACGCGATGAGCCGGAGACCGGAGAGATCCCGGCCGAGGATGCGGGCAGCCCGGCGCGTCGTGTACTGGTAGCTGATGCCGTGGAAGCCGTAGCGGCGGATGCCGGTCTCCAGCCATTCGTACGGCCCCGCATAGGTGTAGACCTCAGGTGGAAGCTTGGCGTGGAACGCAGTGTCGAACGCGGCCACTTGGGGAACGTCCGATCCCAGAATCCGCTCCGCTGCCTCGATGACGCTCAATTCGACCGGGTTATGCGCAGGAGCGAAC
>JAEHDI010000843.1 GCA_016880505.1 Bryobacterales bacterium
GTTTCCACTCGCCGGGGTGTTTCCACTCGACCATCGTCGGGAAAATGTAACCGGTCTGCGCGTTCCAAGGGTCGTGGATGATCGACGTCATGATGGACTTCTCGCCGTGCATCGCCAGGTTTTCTGCGTAGCGCGCAAGCAGTTGCCAGTGCGCCTCCGACCAGAGTTCCACTTTGTGCGCTCGGGCCACTCCGTTCGGGTCCTGCCAGAGGTTCAGATAGTAGGAGTAGTCCGGCGGGTCCGGCAGGGTCGCGCTGAAAACCTCCACTTCGAGCGGCACATCCAGAGACTCCCCACCCGCGGCAAGTCTCAGGCTCCCGGCGTACCGCCCCGCCGCGATCCCCTTCGGCACGTGGATCGTGAGCCAGACAGGTTGCGCGAGATTGGCCGGAAGGCGGATGGATTTCGACTCCAAGAGCGGATCGGCCGTGTACTGTCCGCTTTCGTCGACGGGAAGATACGCCCCGAAGCGCACCCGGATCTCCTCAGCGGGGATTGTCGCCGCCTCCGGACCGCGCAGCGGTTCGACCTGATAGCTCAGTTCGGATTCCTTGCTGTTGCGCGCGGCAAGCTGCGCGGACAGAAACTCGTTTCGGCAGCCGGCGAGTTTGATCGCCCGCTCCCCGGGGCTTCTCGAAAAGCTTCCGGCGAAGACCCGCTTCTCAATCGGAACCGGCCAGGCCTCGAAGCCGGAAGGAACGGGCGACTGCGCCAACAGAATCGCGGAGAAAGAAAACGCAAGAACACCGACTCGGCATCTCATAAGCAGTTACCATCCTAACCACAATTCCCTTTTGGCTCACGGATGGTCTGAGGCATGCAGCAGAAGAGTGACATTGACTCCCCGTAACACTGCACCCAGCGCCAGATGGTGGTGTGGTCGACACTGAGGTTGCGTTCCGCGGGTCCGTCATCCCGAACCGCTACCCCCGGAGCCATAGCCGCAACCGATCAGCCTGTCTGCGAAGAACTGGACGTAGCGATTTCGGGACGGCGGATTTCAATTTCTCTTGCCAACAGTAACGCCAGAGCGTTCGTTTGTTGAAGCGCTGAAGCCACCAACCGTCATTCCAAGGATCGAACAAGGGAGCATCGGTTCGCCGCAAGAATGCTGTCTTGCCACACACCTCAACCAGCCGGAACATATCGTCATCGCTTACGATCCGAAAGAGATTCTGGATTGAGGGAATGTGAATGTCATCAATCACCAGAAGCCCGTCTTTTTCGATGTGTGGGTACAGGTAGAAGTATTCAAGGTCCGGGAAGGGATAAGCGTGCGGCCCGTCAATCAGCACAGCCTGTAAAGGCCAGCGGAACGAATGAACTGGTAGAGTCTTCTGAGTTGGGCCATCCACGAATGTCGTGGCTTCTCGGTTCAATGATGGGTTGCGAAGTACCATCGTAATGCTCTCATCGCTATCGAGAGCGAATACCGTGTGGGATTTGCTCAAATGCGAAAAGATCAGCGTGCTTGCTCCCGTCCCAGTTTCGACAGAGTGTTGAACGGTACGAGCTTCAAGATGCTTTGCAAGCGTTATGAGAGCCGTGGGACTCATCGAACCTGAACGGTGGATCGACCTTGACGACTCAAGAATCTCTGTCAATAGGCCGTGCGGAAGCATCATAGCCTTCAGCAAGCCAGCGGCGTGGAAATCATCTCTCCCACTTTAACAACGGATGTACACCCCGTTGGCGTTTTTGCCAAAGTCTCCCGGAAACTTAACGGCGATCACTTTTCGCACCTGGCTGGTGTACACGGGCTCGACGATCGCCGACTCGCCGGGTCCTGCTCCGCCGGGCGCAGATCGACCCGCAAATGAGAGACACCCACCGTCCTATGTGGAGTCCGGTTGCGTTTTTTGTGGGGAAGGGCAGAAGTGAAGGGGGTCCCTCAGATTCTGGAGTTCTCGGTAGTAATAGAGTGGGGTAGGCCGCTTGTCTTTGAACCGCAACAGCTTCAAGAATTCGATTTCTTCATCCCTGGCATCGCCGCTAAGCGCAGTATCCTCGAGAAACTCCTCGAACCCGGGCTCTACGTGGAATGGACGTTCCGGTTCGCGTTCTACGAAATCAAACCTCTTCAGGTGCCCGAGAGTCAGCCTGTGGTTGAGGACAATCTCTACGCCAAAAGTCGCAAGGTCAATGTCCCAGGACTCGATCAGCGGATCCATGAAAGATACGCAGTTGTCAATGGACACGTGGAAGACGTCCGTGTCCAGAAACTCCAGAATCATGACCCGCGTCTGTTCATAGCTTCGCTTGCTGAGCCGGGCCACCATGCGCAGCCATTTTTCACTTGCCAGTTCTTCCTTCGCGACGCCCTTCGCCACATCCAGAAGCTTTTGAGTCACGAGCCGCTCGAGTTCGCCGAACGGTTCCTTCTCGAAAATGGCGCGTACTTGCCTCCCCTTCTCGGGGTTGCATTTTCTAAGAATCAGCTCCCGAAAATCCTTGAATAGAGGTCGAGGCGGGGCCTCCACCCGCTTCTTCAGATGTTCCTGCCGCTGGAGGCGCGCCAACTTCGCGAGTTCACCGTTCGGGAACCCCAGGAACAGCTCCATTTTTTCGTATACGTCCGTCCGATTGGGAGCGGGCGGGGCCTTTTTCCCCGCCAGCAACTGAGAGATGTAGGATTCCGTCACGTGGGCGGCAGCCGCCAGGCCTCTTTGTTCGAGCGCCAGTTCCCCTAGCCTGCGCCTGATCACGAAAGCAAGATCCATAGCCGCTCCATTGACAAAACTTTACCACAAGCGCTTAAGCATCACACTCCAGTGTCCCATGGTTCGCTTGACAAGGAAAGAAACTTGACCGATACTGGTTAAGGAGTGAGCTTTCCCGCCTGCTCTGCGGATCATCCGAGCTAAGTCGGCTAGTCCGTCCCCCGCACCTTAGCCAACAGGACAACCGAGGAGGTTGACATGTTTGATCCCAGCCGGAAATCCACGGGAACCGGGTACACCATGCCGGTCGCCTGGCTTGCCGTAGCCTTTGTCTTCGTTCCAGCGGTTTTGGCCGTCTCGCACCCGTTTGGGTATGCGTCTCTTTCACTTGCAGTTGTGTGCAGCGCGCTATGCGTCATGATCGCCTGGATCAGCTGGAAGAGATCATCGCAACTCTCGATCCCCTCGATCGCAGTCCGGGAGTCGAAAGCGAAGTGACTGGACACTCTCGATTTCTGAGCCGCGATCGAATGACACTGCTCACGCTGAAGCTCACGGTCGAAGAACTGGAAGTGTTAACCACTCTTGCGTCGGATCAGCTATTCCGCACCGAGTTCATCGACCCCAAATTTCCCGGCTACGAACAGAACTCCGCGAAGCTGAGCCTCGGGAAGGCGTTGGTGGGACGCCTGCGATCGATAATCGACCCTGCCAGTGCGACGAGAACACCATCCGTAAGGATGACCTCAGCGTAAGAAGCGTCGGGGTCGTAACGGAATCGCTGTCACCTTCCTCCGCCTTCCTCTCGCCAATCGCATCCGATTGTGATAATTTCGATCACGGTCAGGAGATTCACGAATGCCGAGAGAAATCAGGCGAAGGGATTTCGTCCGCGGCAGCGCCGGCCTGCTATCAGCCGGAGTCGCGCTCGCGCCGCCGAATGCCGACGCCGCCCAAAAGAAAGTTACGGGCGCCGCCAGTCAGCGCCTCTACAAATCGAAGTGGTACGAGTTCACCGACCATCCGGAATCAGACACCTGCTGGTCGCTCTCCGTCGGACCCGACGGCCGCATCTATGCCGCCGCCTGCGCGGAGGGCGTACCCGGGGGCGTGGTAAAGGTCGTCCGCTATAACGAGCAGAAGGACGCGCTCGACCTTCTCTTCTCGCTCGACGAGAAGGTTAACGACCCGCCCGAATCCGGCCGCGCCACCCAGTGCAAGATTCATTACAGTTTCGTGCCCTCCATGCACGACGGCATCATGTACATGGCAACCCACCTGTCAGGGCCGCCCATCGACCAGCCGATGTACTCCCCCTGGCGCTCCTGGCACGACAAGGAGCGCTGCTTCCGCGGCGCCGCCCTGCTCGCCTTCGACACCAAGACCGACGAGGTCAAATGGTGGGACACGCTCGCGCCGAAGGAAGGCTGCCGCTGCCTGCTTCACGATGAAGAGCGCGGGCTGCTCTACTGCGCAACCTACCCGCGCGACCATTTCATCATCTACGACCTCAAGACGCGCACTCGCCGCGACATCGGCCGCATCGGCTCCATCAACCCTCAGGTGCTCTTCCTCGACAAGAAGCATCGCGTTTGGACCACGAGCGACTACGGCCACCTTGTCCGCTACGATCCCGCCAAGGACCGGCTCGAATTCTCGCCGTTCGTGCTGCCCCACAATGTCCAGTACCAAACCGGCTGGCATAGCGTTTTCTATGACGTTGTCGCCGACCCCAAGGCCGACTGCGTCTACGCTGTCACCTGGATCGCCAACTCGTGGCTCATGCGCATCTGGCCCAACGAAGGCGAA
>JAEHDI010000844.1 GCA_016880505.1 Bryobacterales bacterium
CCTGTTTGGCGAGGGTATAGAGCCGTTCGGCATCAAGGTGGAGGCCCGACTTGTCGATCAGGTCCAGCAGGATTCGGCGCTGCCGCGTGAGACGCACTCCCCGTTCCTCCAGCGACACCCGAATACTCTTCAGCGCCATTTCCGCCTCGCTGCCGTCACCGGCACAACTTTGACTCTAACATGAGCGGCGCGGGAGGGGCGTGCGATCCAGCTTCCCGCGAAGCCGCCAAGCTCGCAAAGGAAGAAGGGGACGGATTTGCAGACGCTTGAGAATCATTGCTAAACGAAGCCAATCCCGTTTCCGGACGGGCACTGCCGATGTCTTCCCCGGCCGTTTCCGGATGGCGGGGCGGCTCAGAGAGAGAAGCCTGTTCCGGGCGGCGCGGGGGGCGGAGGGAGCGCAGGCGTTCGAACTCCTTTAGAGCCTTATACCAGGACTGGCGGATCGACGATTCGTAGCGGGTAAGCAGCGAAAGCCGCGTGGTGCGCGAACTGCCGCTGATCATCTTGCCCAACAGGACGGTGGTTTCCTCGTAGGAGGAACTTCCCGACCAGCGATCATCGTCGTCGTCAACGTCGCGGATATACTCGACGCCGTAGGCGAGCATACCGGTTTCGAGGCGGAGGAGCCGGCGGAGTTTCCAGTCGGCAGCGACCATCTGGCGGACGCAGAACTCTTCGAGGGGACCCTGGGGGTCTAGCTGGACAGAGTAAGATGCTACCAGGGCGGTGAACTCTTCGGCATCCTCGTCGGGAAGGACGATGTCGCGGGAAAGCAGGCCGTGCTGGAGGGCGTTGGAGGCGGAACGGGCCTTGCCCTCGGCGGACGTGGGGCCCGTGCTGCGACGGGCGTTGTTCCGATTGGCGTTAATCTGACGTATGGAGGCCATAGTGCTAGTCCAAAGTAAGCACAGGATGGTGGAATCCGTAGGTTGTCTGGGAGGAAAAGGAATTGAGAATGAAGAAGTTAGGGAATTGAGAAGTGTGTGAATGGAGAATTTAGAGGAGAATTAGTAGACCGGGAGGTGAGGGATGCAGAACCGAAGGGAATTTCTGGGAGTGATGGCGGCCGGGCTCGCGCGGCCGGAGTGGAGGAACAGGCAATCCGGGATGAAGTACCGACGGCTGGGGCGAACTGGGTACCTGGTGTCGGAGATCGTGATGGGCGGGGGCTCCATCGCGCCGGACAATCACGAGCACGTGCTGCTGGCGCTCGACATGGGCCTGAACTACCTGGACACCGCGCCCGCGTACGGACCGAGCGAGGAAGGCTACGCAAAGGTCATCGAGGCGCGCGGGCGGGATAAGTTCTTCCTCAATACAAAGGTCAGCCTGTGGGACGAAAACCGGAGCAAGCTGTACCGCGAGATCTTCGACAGCCTGCCCGAACCGGAGCAGAAGAAATTGCGGAGCCGCGCCAACGAGGAGATCGAGCGCTTGGGCGCGGCCCAGACCGACTACTTTTGCGACTACTTCGAGGGGCAGGACCAGGAACTGGATGCAGCCGCGTTGTGTGACGTCATGGA
>JAEHDI010000845.1 GCA_016880505.1 Bryobacterales bacterium
TCATCAATGGCTACATATAATATAAGTTGGCCGGCTTATAAATAGTCTTTTTTGATCCGGTTCAAACATAGGCAGAATTGCAGGAGAAATCGACCGGTCCATGCTTGACTCCCCTTCCTCTCCTGCGTATCCTTCGCCGCCGATGATAACGGCCTCGCAAAAGCTCTTAGGTATTGGACAGTCGGCAGGGGCATGGTTCCTCTTCGGTCTGCTGAGCTTCAACACCGGCTGCGAGTATGTGCGGCCGACGATGAATGCGCCGCTGGATCAGTATGACGCGGATTACGGCTATCGCTCCACCAACCTGCCTCCCTCCAAAACCGGCAGCTCGGACGGTCTCTTTATCGTCTCGTCCTTCTCCGGTGGCGGTGCGCGGGCGTCGGCCTTGTCGTATGGTGTCTTGCGGGAGCTGGCGCGGACGCCGATCCGGTGGGAAGGCGTCGATAAGCGGCTGGTCGATGAGCTGAACATCATCAATGCCCTCTCGGGCGGCAGCTTCACGGCAGCTTATTACGCCCTCTACGGCGACCGGATTTTTCACGACTTTGAATACCGGTTCCTCCGGAAGGATTGGGAGAGCGAGCTGCGGTCGCGAATCTTCCGGTCTCCGTCCAATTGGGTTCGGCTCTGGTCTCCCTATTTCGGCCGGGCCCATATTTTTTCAGAATTACTCGATGAAGCGCTGTTCGACGGACACACGTTCGGCGATCTGGTTTCGTTGCGCCGGCGGCCGATGGTCTTCATCCATGCCTCAGACATGGCCAGCCTTTCGCGATTCGAGTTCAACCAACGGCAGTTCGATCTGATCTGCTCCGACCTGAACCAGCTCCACATCTCGGTGGCAACCGCCTCATCGGCCGCACTGCCGGTGCTCCTCAGTCCGATTTCGATGACGAACTACGCCGGACAATGCGGGTATCTCCCGCCGGCGGTGATGCAGGAAGAGAAAACGACTACGTGGGGCCGTCAGCGGGCGAACGAACTGCGGTCGTATCTCGATGCGGAGAAGCGCCCCTATATCCATCTGCTGGACGGCGGGCTGTCCGACAATATCGGCATGCGCGCGGTGCTGGAAAACACGGCCTTCGTCGGGGATCTTGAGTCCACATTTCGATCGCTCGGGGCCAAGAGAATCAGGAAACTGGTCTATCTGATGGTCAGTGCCGAGACCACGCCGGACCTGAACCAATACACGATGAACGAAATCCCCGGTCTCATGCCGGTGAGCCGGGCCCTGGTCGACATTCCGATCAACCGCTATTCTACCGACACCGCTGAACTCATGCGTCAGGCCGTGTCTCAATGGCGAAAGGAACTCCGCCAGCGCCCGCCTGGCACGGACGGCATCTTCGCGCCCGATGCCGACATCTACTTCATCAACGCCAGTCTCACGGAGGTAGCAGACCCGGAAGAACAGGCGCGCCTGATGAACATTCCCACCAACCTGGCACTCACCGACAACGAACTCGATCGACTCCTCCTGGCCGCCACCAAGCTCCTCCGGAACGACAAAGAATTTCAACGGCTCCTGCGCGACCTGGATGCGGACGCCGCCAAGAATCCGCCGGCATCGCAGTAGCTCACGTTTTCTCCCGGCGATAACAAGGACAGACGCCGGCCAACAAGGCCGGGGTTGCTAACTGAACATTGTAAGAACCGGTTATGCTCTATGAGCCCCCCTCTCATCGACCGCCTCTGACTCCCCTCCCGCTTCCTTGACAGCGATTTCGGTGGCTCGTATGCTCCAATTGGCTGTGACGGTTCACGCTGATCCGGATGTGTCGGAGGGACACTTCGATGGATTTTCCGAGCAGTCGTCCCAGTCCCCGTCTTTGGCTCCTGTCCCTGATCGTCGCGGTTGGCGCGATGCTCACAGGTTTGCTGACTGTCCCGCTTGCCGTACAAGCCGAGTCATTCGTGATTCTCGCCACATACGACGGAGTCATCAATCCTGTCTCAGCCGAGTACCTGCACGATGCGCTGATCTCCGCGCAGGAGAGCGGAGCTCAGGCTTTGATCATCCGCCTCAATACGCCCGGCGGACTCGATTCGTCGATGCGGCTCATTATTCAGGACATCACCGGTTCCGCGCTCCCGGTCATTGTCTATGTCTCTCCGTCGAGCGGACGCGCCGCCTCGGCCGGAGTCTTCATCACCATGGCCGCGCACATCGCGGCGATGGCTCCCGGCACGAATATCGGCGCGGCCCACCCCGTCGCCATGGGCGGAGGCGAGATGGATAAGACGATGAAGGAGAAGATGGAAAATGACTCGGTGGCCTACCTCAAATCAATCGCCGAACAGCGGGGGCGGAACGTCGCCTGGGCTGAGGATGCCGTCCGAAAGAGCGTGTCCGTCACGGAAGGAGAAGCCCTGAAGCTGAAAGTGGTCGATCTGGTTGCGGAGAATATTCCGGCGCTCTTGAAGCACCTGGACGGCCGATCAATCGCTCTGCCGAACGGCCCGGCGGTGCTGCATACGGCAACTGCCGCGGTCCGGGACTTCCCGATGGGACTCCGCCTGGAATTCCTGAAGACGCTCAGCGATCCCAATATCGCCTATCTGCTCATGACGATCGGCACGATCGGTCTCATTGCCGAGCTGTATAATCCCGGTGCGATCCTGCCGGGTGTCGTCGGCGCGATCAGCTTGATCCTGGCCTTTTATTCGTTCCAGTCGCTGCCGATCAACTATGCGGGCGTTCTCCTCTTTCTGCTCGGGATTGTGTTCTTCATCCTGGAAGCCAGCATAACCAGTTACGGCTTACTGGGCATCGGCGGAGCCGTCTCGATGCTCCTCGGCTCTGTCATGCTGATCAAAACCGACGTAGAGTTTCTTCAGATTTCCTGGTCCGTCATCCTGCCGGTGGTCGCACTCACCGCGGTGTTCTCCCTCTTCATGGTCGGAATGGGCATCCGTGCGATGCGCCAACGGCCCATGACCGGCCGTGAAGAAATGATCGGCCTGGTGGGAATTGCCAAAACGGCGCTGACACCGCATGGCCAGTTCGCGGTCCACGGGGAACTCTGGGAAGCCGTCAGCGAACGTCCGCTCCAGGCAGGAGAAGAAGCCGAAATCACCGGCGTGGAAGGCTTACGGTTGCACGTAAAACCATATTCTCAACAGAAAGAGGCCTGACATGATGTTCAGTCCATTCGCGCTGGTCATCCTGCTCGTCATCCTGATTCTGATGGGCTTCAACGTCCTGCGGGAGTACGAACGCGCCGTCATCTTTCGATGGGGACGGCTGGCGCGCGGACTTGTCGGGGGCAACGGACCCGGCGTGGTGATCATCCTTCCGTTTATCGACAAACTGGTGCGGGTCAGTTTGCGCACGGTGACGATGGACGTGCCTCCCCAGGACGTGATCACCAAGGACAACGTCAGCGTCAAGGTGAACGCCGTCATTTACTTCCGGGTCGTGGACCAGGAACGCGCCATCATTCAAGTCGAGGATTATCTCTACGCCACGTCCATGATGTCGCAAACAACGCTCCGCAGCGTGCTGGGCCAAAGCCAGCTCGACGACTTGCTGTCGAAGCGGGAGCAGATCAACGCCGATCTCCAGCGGATTATCGACCAGCAGACAGAGCCCTGGGGCATCAAAGTCACTGCCGTGGAGGTAAAAAACGTGGACCTGCCGCAAGAAATGCAGCGGGCCATCGCACGCCAGGCGGAAGCGGAACGCGAACGGCGCGCGAAAGTCATCCACGCCGAAGGCGAATTCGAAGCCTCGCGCCGCCTGGCCGATGCCGCCGATGTGATCAGCCGCAACCCGGCTGCATTGCAACTCCGGTACTTGCAGACGCTAGTGGAAATCGCGGCGGAGAAAAACTCGACAACCATCTTCCCGATCCCCATCGACACCATCGCTCCGTTCCTCAA
>JAEHDI010000846.1 GCA_016880505.1 Bryobacterales bacterium
GAACCCTTCGAACTGGAGGCGGCCGGCAGCCAGGCGGCCGGAGGCGTCGAGCCTGCCAAGTTGTACATAGAGCTCCTTCAGTTCGTCTCATCGCTCGTTAGGAAGCACGATAAACGCGTGATGTTCTGGGCCGACGTCGCCACCGGGTCCGAGATCTTCGTTCGCTATCCACAGCTCGTTTCGGAACTCCCCCCTGGCACCATCGCCGTGGCCTGGGACTACGAGGCACGTAAGGATTACACATCGTTCGTCAAGCCTTTCTCAGAGGGACGCATTCCGCACGTCATCGCCACAGGTCTGTGGACGTGGAACGAAGTGGTGCCCGACTTCAACCGCACGTTCGCGAACGTCGATGGTTTCCTGGCCGCCGCCCGCCGGCACGGGAGCCTGGGCATTATCCACACGGGATGGCACGACGCCGCCCAGACGCTGTATCGGCAAACCCTTCCCGGGATGGCCTATGGCGCCGCGGCTGCCTGGCAATCCGAGCCGGTGGATCACAGCCGGTTCTTTTCCGACTACGCGGCCGGCCTCTATCCCGAGGCGATTGCCTCCGATGTTGCCTCAGCGCTGGAGGCGATCAACAAGTCCCGTCAGCATCTCGAGGATGCGCTGGGCCGTGACACGATGCACCGGTTGTGGGAAGACCCTCTGGCGCCCGACAGGCTGAAACGCGCCGCGTCGCATCGCGCGGAGTTCAGGGAGGCGCGCCTTCAGGCGGAATCAGCGCAGGAACTTCTGATGCGCGCTCTGGAAATCAAGCCCGACGCCCCCGCTCTCTCGAGTCTGCTCCTGGGCGCCCGCATGCTCGACTACCTTGGCCAGAAGTACCTCTACGCGCTCGAGATCGAGGGGTACTTCACGCGGCTCGGCAAGAATCCCAAGAGCTCCGACTTGTATCTCTTCCTTGGCTTTGAGGCGAGCTATCAGGACCACAGCCGCGCCATCGACCTGATGGATGCAATTTCCGAAATGAGGGAGGACTACCGGGCGGCGTGGCTCGAAGAATATCAGCCGTTCCGCCTCCGCCGGGCTCTGGGCCGGTGGGATGCCGAGTATGAATACTGGCGCCGGCTACAGGAGCGCTTGTCGGAATTTGCCTCCGGCTTCAAGGATAACGACACTCTCCCGCCGCTCGAATCCTTCCGGCCGCGATAACGGAAGATGCCGGCCTACACGGGTCGCCTGCGGGACGCCGGGTGGAGGGGCGTCAATGAGTCATTCCCGCGAGTCGGACGCGAGCAAGCGCCGGAACAGGAACGCTGCTCCCAACGCTACGGTTGCCGCCGCCGCAAGCATAGCCGGATAGCCCAGCCGCGTGATCACGATCCCGGCGAGAGCCGCCGCGGCGGCCTGCGCGGAGAAAATCACCAGGAAGTTCAGCGCCGACGCACCACTGCGCTGCTCCTCACCCACCTGGTTCATCAACAGGCTGTACGTTCCTGGCTCGCACATAGACTGAAACGACATGAAGCCGACATAGGCCGCGGCGGCAGCCAGTACCGGAGGCCCCGAAGCGAGCGTGGCCAGCA
>JAEHDI010000847.1 GCA_016880505.1 Bryobacterales bacterium
CAGCCATTCTCCGCTCCCCGGTGGCTCCGCGGCGGACACCGCCAACATCGGCTGGATGGAGTGGGGCATTGGCGAAGACACTGCACCCTCGGGAGCCTCCCGCGCCTCCTTCTTCACCGGCTCCCTCGCCGGGAGCTCTTGCGCGATCTCTTCCTGCGTCCGCCCCGTTGCCACGCTGTAGGCGTACTGCTCGACGTCCCATCCAGGTCTCGCCTCGGCGTCCTTCTTCTTGATCAGCAGCCAGTCGTTGCCCTTGCCTTTCGCCCCTTTCATGTGCGCCAGAACGAACTCACCGCGCAACTTTTCCCCGTGCAGGATGAATTTGAAGTCACCTTTCTCCAGCATCTCCTCCGGGCTTTTCGACACGGCGGGCTCCCACCAGCCGCGGTCCCACAGCATCACGCTGCCCGCGCCGTAGTTTCCTTTCGGGATTGTGCCCTCGAAGACCGCATACTGCAGGGGATGGTCCTCCACCATCACCGCCAGCCTCTTGATCGCGGGATCCAGTGACGGCCCCTGTGGAACCGCCCAGGACTTCAGCGTTTCTCCTAACTGGAGGCGCAAGTCATAATGCAGCCGGCGTGCATGATGTCTTTGGATGCAGTACACGCGTCCTTCGGGCGCGGACTCCGGTTCCGGTTCCGGCTTCGGCTCCGGCGTCCTCTCGAAGCTCCGTTTTCTCGAGTACTCGTCCAGCGGCTTCGGCATTGGAGTGCGCAAACCCTTGAAATCCCTGTCTCTTCTATGTTAAGCAGTGTATAAGCCCGCACATTTTCGTGCGGACATGTTTCTGGGAAGGGGCTGCCACCATGGCTTCCAGCGTTTGGAAGGGCCACATCACGTTTGGCCTTATCTCTCTGCCCGTGCGGCTCACCGCCGCGGCTCGCAGCGAGACCGTCAGCTTCAACCAGCTTCACAAGCAGGACAACTCCCGCGTGAAGCAGGTTCTATTCTGCATCGCCGAAGACAAGCCTGTCCCCCGCAATGAGCTCGTCAAGGGCTACGAGTACGAAGATGGGAAGTACGTCGTCGTCGACGAAGAGGACATCAAGAAGATCCAGCCGAAGACCGCCAAGGTCATGGAGATCCTCGAATTCGTTGACGCGCGCGACGTCGATGCAGTCTACCTCGAGAGCTCTTACTACTTGCACCCCGAAGAAGCCGGCGAAAAGGCGTACACGGTGCTCTTCGAGGCCCTCAAGCGCACGGGTCGCGCCGGCGTGGCAAAGGTCACGATGCACAACCGTGAGCACGTCGTGATCCTCCGTCCCGGCAAGAAGGGCCTCATGCTCCACACGATGTACTACCAGGATGAAGTTCGCGCGAGCGATGAGTTCCGCACGGACGGCTCCATCGTGAAGGATCCCGAGGTGGCCATGGCCCAGCAGTTGATTGAGGCGCTCGTGGTGCCCTTCGATCCAGGCAAGTACAGCGACGGCTACCGCGAGACGTTGAAGGGCATGATCGACGCCAAGATCAGCGGGGAGGAGGTGGTCAAGGCGCCGCCGGCCCAGGAACTTGCTCCTGTCATCGACATCATGGAGGCGCTCAAGAATTCGCTCGTGGCGCTTCGCAAACCTCCCGCCGTGGAGACCGTTACAGAAATCACCGCCAAGCCCAAGCGCCGCCGCGCGGCGGGCTGAGGCACAGCCTTACGCATCGCTGTCCGGCCCACGCTTCGGGCGTGTGTCTCCTCAAGTCAGTTCTCACGTCCCGACTCGGCGGCCTGATCCGTTCCCGTTCTGGGTCGACGTATAGCAGCGATGGCTGCTGAGCAACCGCCAAGACCCGGTCCAGGCGTCGCTCCATTTGCTAAGCTACCATCCCTAGCGCTCCGGAACATCTCACCTTGACGTCCACGCCGGTACCGACGGCCTGATAGGGGGAAGGTCACGAATGCCGGCCGATTAGGATGTGAGAACCAAATGCTCAGACGGCAGGCGTTTAATCCATTGAAGCTGCGCGGAAGTCTCCGGAATGGTTAGTCCGCGCGCCCCGCTAACCACGCTTATTGCCTCGCCCGCGCCCACCCCAGATGTCACCAATAAACCGGCGGCTACTAATCCTGACCGCCCGATGCCCTGGCGACAATGTATCGCCACGTTCTTACCATCCGCGAGCGCGGCCGCAATATCGGTTAGCAATGAAAGCGCATCGCGTGTTGACGCTGGCACGCCGCGGTCTGGAATCGGGAACGAGATGAAACGAACGCCTTTTGA
>JAEHDI010000848.1 GCA_016880505.1 Bryobacterales bacterium
CAGGCTGAAGGCGGCGGGGGCGGAGTACAACTTTACCGTAGACAGACCGGAGATTTATGAGGTGAAGTTCAAGGGACCTGATGCCGTGATGATCGACATTAGCGGACGCAGTTGGGTGGGAGCAGAACCGATAGCCAAAGTATAAGGAACATTCGGAAGTTTTAAGCCTAACTCTTCACTTCAGACCGACGCCTAGGCGCGGCTGAGCGTGGCGTTAGCTGAACAAGGGGGACGAAGCACAGCCATACTGATCTGAAAGGAGAAGCCCATGGCCAATGGCAAAGCATCGACCATGATACTGGAAGCCGCTCGCGCGCTCCGGCCGCGGATCCTGGCGGAGCGCGAGCACCTTGAGGCTGGCCGGAGGTTGCCCGAGGAACTTACCCAGGAGCTGGCCCGTGCGGGGTTTTTCCGCATCTTTTTACCTGCCGCCTATGGCGGCCTCGATCTCACCCCTATGGAGGCGATGGAGGTGTACGAAGAGCTAGCGCGAGCGGACGCCTCTGTGGCCTGGTGCGTGTGGAACGGGAACGTCCACTGGACCACTGCTCGGCTGTCGAAAGAGGTTGCACAAGAGATCTTTGCGGACCCGAACACGATCCTCGCCAACAGCACCCGCCCTTCGGGACGGGCCACGGTCGTCGATGGTGGCTACCGGGTGAACGGGCGGTGGTCGCTGGTGAGCGGCTGCCAGATCAGCGCTTGGTTCATCCTCATGTGCATCGTCCACGAGGAGGGGAAGCCGCGACACACGCCGTCGGGGGCGCAGGAATTCCGGTTCATGCTCTGCCCGGCTGCCGATTGCACCATCATCGATACGTGGACGGTCAGCGGACTGCGCGGCACTGGGAGCCACGACGTCGTGGTGGAGGATCGCTTCGTACCGGCCCGCTATGCATCGTTCTACACCGACCCAATCGTGTTGACCGATCCGCGGTACCAGATCCCTCCTCATTCGCGCTCCGCCCCCGGCCTCGGCGTGATCGCGCTCGGCGTTGCGCGGAGCGCGATCGAAGCACTGCTCGACCTGGCGACCGAGAAGCGGCATGAACGGACTCGCCAGTCTCTGCGGGAAGATCGGGGCGCGCAAACTCGGCTATCGCAGGCGGAAGCTCTGGTGCGTTCGGCGCGGCTCTTTCTCTTCGACGCGGCCAATCGACTGTGGGATGACGTGCTCGGGGGACGCGACGCGATAGTCCAGAGTCGGGCGCAAGTGCGGTTGGCGAGCTGGCTTGCGGTCACGAGCGCTGTCCAGGCAGTCGACCTCATTTATCTCACAGGTGGCGCGACGTCGCTCTACGCAACCTGCTTGATTGAGCGTTCTTTCCGGGATGTGCATGCCGTCACCCAGCATATAGGCGTCCAGCCCCGCGTCCTGGAGACCGTCGGCCGGGTGTTGTTTGGACTGGAGCCGGACATCCCGACATTTATGCTGTGATGTCCGGCATGGGCTGTCGCACGATTTGGTTATGCTCCTCTTTGCTCCGCACCGACGAGAGGACCAGCTAACCAACGCCGTGCACGAGACCGTCGCCCGCTGGCAGTTCCCGTTGAACGTGAAGGTTACGGTTTGGGCGGCGGCCCGTGACGGCGAACGTTATGCAGACGCGCACACCGGAACGATCCATGAATGTTGAAGTTCGACAAGCTGGAGAAACGGAACAAAGTCAGATTGAGGAATTGCTGAAC
>JAEHDI010000849.1 GCA_016880505.1 Bryobacterales bacterium
ACCGGGGCTGGTTCCACAGCTCGCTCCTGGTCGGACTGGGCGTGAAGAACGGCTCGCCGTACCGGCAGTGTGCCACTCATGGGTGGACCCTCGACGGCGAGGGCAAGGCGATGTCGAAGTCGGTGGGCAACATTATCGAACCGGACGAGATAGTCAAGAAGTACGGCGACGAAGTGCTGCGCCTGTGGGTAGCCTCGGTCGATTTCACCGAGGACGTACGGATCTCGGAGACGATCCTCGCCCGGCTTTCGGAAGCCTACCGGAAGCTGCGCAACACATTCCGGTATGCACTCGGCAATCTCTGCGATTTTGATCCGGCCGCCGATGCCGTGCCCGCCGGTGAGATGCTCGAACTGGACCAGTGGATCCTCGTGAGGGCGGAGAGCCTCGTGGAGCGCTGCGCGGCGTCGTACGAGCAACTCGCCTTTCACAAGGTGTACCGGGCGGTTTACGACTTCGCCACCGTCGATCTCAGCTCCATCTACTTCGACGTGCTGAAGGACCGGCTGTACACATCAGCGACCCGTTCCCGTGCTAGGCGAAGCGCCCAGACCGCGCTTTACCGGCTCACGCACGCGCTGCTGCGGCTCCTGGCGCCCCTGCTGACCTTCACCACCGAGGAGGCCTGGGGCCACCTTCGCAAGCCGGAGGGCGAACCGGATAGCGTGCACTTGACGGTGTTCCCCGAACCGCGAGAGCTCACTCACGGAATTTCCGTTGGGCAGCGTCAACGGGCGGCCAATTGGGAGCGGCTGATGGAGGTGCGCGACCACGTTCTGAAGAGCCTGGAAGCGGCGCGGCAGGAGAAATTCATCGGCGCACCGCTGGAAGCTCGCGTTCACTTGAAGGCGGACGGCAGTCTCTTCCCGCTGCTCCGTGAGTACGCCGCGGAACTGCCGGCCTTGTTCATCGTTTCCGAGGTCCACCTGGAAAACCGGAGCGACGCGATCCTGTCGGTGCACGTGGAGCGGGCATCCGGCACGAAGTGCGAGCGCTGCTGGAAGTACACGGCTGACGTGGGCGCCAATCCGGAACTGCCGACGGTGTGCGCGGCCTGCGCGTCGGCAGTGACGGAGATTGCGGGCTACTGATGCGAACCCGGTTCGTCCCGTATGGCATCGCGGCCAGTGTGTTTTTGCTCGATCGCGTCACAAAGGCCGTGATCAGCAATCAGGTGTCTCCGTGGGACACCTACGTTGTGATTCCGGGCTTTTTCAACATCGTTCACACCGAGAATCGCGGCATGGCGTTCGGCTTTCTGGCGAACGCCGACAACGAATGGCAGAGCTTCTTCCTCGCCGGCCTGACACTCTTGATCCTTGCGCTGCTGGCCACGATGCTGTGGCAGCCTGCCGGAAAGGGTTTGGCGGGGAGCGGCAGGGCCAGGCTGGCGATGTCGCTGGTGATGGGCGGTGCGCTCGGAAACCTCTATGACCGCATTCTGCACGGCGCGGTTACCGACTTTCTGGATTTCTACATCGCGGACCATCACTGGCCCGCCTTCAACGTCGCCGACAGCGCGATTTCGATCGGCGCGGGTCTTCTGATTCTTGACATGCTGATCACGAGACAAACACAGGAGCGGGATTGAGATGTACCCGCAACTAGTCCGCATCGGTGACTTTTTCCTGCCGACTTACGGCCTCCTGGTGGCGCTGGCATTTCTGACGGCCCTGTGGCTGGCGGCGAGGCTCGCGCGCCATGCCGGCGTCGATGCCGAGCGGGTGGTCAACCTCGGCGTCTACTGCGCGCTGGCCGGAATTGTCGGGGCAAAGCTGCTGATGTTCGTCTTTGACTTCGATTACTACGTGCGCAATCCGGGCGAAATCTTTTCCCTGTCCACCCTGCAATCGGGAGGAGTCTTCCAGGGAGGCCTGATCCTTGCGCTGGTCACGGCGGTCGTCTACATGCGGCGGAACAAGCTGCCGGGGTTCGCGACCGCCGACGCATTCGCTCCGGGCATCGCGGCCGGTCACGCCATCGGCCGGATCGGATGTTTTTCGGCGGGATGCTGCTGGGGAACCGAGTGCCATCGCCCGTGGGCGGTCACCTTCACCAATCCGGCGGCAAACGAGATGTTCGGCACGCCGCTGCGGGTGCCGCTGCACCCAACCCAACTGTATGAAGCGGCCGGCGAGGCTGTGATCTTCGGTGTGCTCTACCGCTACTATTTCCGCCAGCATCGTCCCGGGGCTGTCATCGGGCTGTACCTCATCCTGTACTCGGCGCTTCGTTTCGTCGTCGAGTTCTACCGCGCGCACGACCAGTCGAATCCGCTGGAGGGGCCGCTCTCCGCGACGCAATGGATCGCGCTCGGGCTGTTCGCGGCCGGCGTCTGGCTGCTCAGGCGGCGCGTGCCCGCCGTAGCGCAGCCGCAGAAAGAAAAAGTTCGCGCGTAGCGGTTACGGCAACTGGATCTGGAGGGCCGGATCCGGAGCCGCCGCCTTCGCCGTCCTGATCTGCCGGATCACTTTCTTCTCCCCCACCGACACGACGTAGACAGTGTCATCGTCCTGCGCGGAGGCGAACGCGAGTTTCCCGTCGGATGACAGCCCGAGCGATACGGGCTGGCCACCCAGCGGAACCTGCCCGGTGACGCGCCTTGTGGCGGCGTCGGCAAACTCAACCTTGCGATCGTGCATCAGGGCGTACACGAGCGTCCGGCCGTCCGGCGTGAGCGCGATGCGGACCGGACCTTTCCCGGTTCGGATCTCGCCCACCGCTTCGTTTTTCGCCGTGTCGATGATGGTAATGCCGTGCGATTCGCGGTTCACCACGTAGAGGAGACGGCCGTCGTGAGACAGGACGCTTCCCTCCGGCCGCTCGCCCGCCGGAATCAGCTTCACCCTGCCGGTGGCGCGCTCGATCGCGGCGACGTTCGCGGAACTGCTGTTGCAGACGTAGGCCCAACGCGCGCCGGGACCCCAGGCGACCATATGGGAGGTCTTGCCCTTCGTGTCGTAGGTCTTCACGATCCGCCGGGTCTTTACATCGACGAGGACCAACTGATCGGGCAGTTCGGTCGAGACGGCCAGCACGCCGGTTTCGTGGTCAAGGTCGAGACCGTGCGGGCGGTGGAATTTTCCCAGCGAAATCTCGCCGATCTTTTTCCGCGCGACGAGATCGACGATCGACACGGTGTTGCCGCCGGTACCCGCCTCTTCAATCCGCATGGTTCCGTTGTCCGAGACGTACGCCAGGCGTCCGTCGGCCGACAGAACCATCTCGTGCGGATGTGCGCCGACGGGAACAGTGGCGAGCACCTTGCCTTCTGGGGTATAGAAGCCCATCGAGCTGGCGCCCTTGTGGAGAACGATCATCACCGGCCCGGCGGCGGGGGCGCTTAGGCAGAGAGCGAGAAGAAAACCAAAAAGCCGGAGCATGGTACGCAGCCTCCTCGGGTTCTGGCTTACAACGTCGCATTACAGTCTATCCGCCAGACGTGACGATGAAAAGGCCGCCGGCCGGGGTCCGCGATAATGGAGAGATGGGAACAACCGGCGACTCGCCCACAGACAACCCCCTGCTGGAGATCCAGTTTCAGATTCCCTTCGACCGCGTCCGCGCCGAGCACATCGAACCGGCGATTCAGAGCCGGCTCGAAGGGGCGGCTGCGGGCAGGGACAAACTCGCGAACCAGGACGGAGAACCGACCTTCGGAGGCGTCATGATGGCGCTGGATTCCTTGACGGAGCGTCTCGACTACTCCATGGGTCTCGTGCGGCACCTGGAATCCGTCGCCACGTATCCCGAACTTCGCGCCGCGCATAACGCCGTCGAGCCGGCGGTGAGCGCCTTTTATTCAGGCATCCCACTGCATGAAGGTCTGTGGAACCGTCTGCGGCGGTATTCCGGGACCGCCGATGCGGCGGCGCTGACCGGCGTGCGGAAACGGTTTCTGACAAAGACAATCGACAGTTTCCGGCGGCACGGCGCCGAACTCGATCCGGCAGGGAAGGCGAGGCTGGCGGAGATCGACGTCGAGCTGAGCAAGCTGACGACTAAGTTCTCGGAGAACGTGCTCGACTCGACCAACGCCTTCGAGCTGGTATTGGCGGACGAGAAACAACTGGCCGGGCTGCCACCGTCCGCGGTCTCCGCCGCCCGCCAGAGCGCCGCATCGAAGGGCGTAACCGGCTGGCGCTTCACGCTCCAGGCGCCAAGCTACACGGCGCTGATGACATACCTGGACGACGCCGAAGTCCGCAGGCACGTGTGGCGGGCATACGGACTTCGGGCCGCGGAAGCCCAGTACGACAACCGGGCGCTCGTCGGCCGTGTACTCGAACTCAGGCGCGAAAAGGCCAAGCTGCTCGGTTACCGGAACTTTGCCGACCTCGTGCTGGAAGATCGGATGGCACACAGCGGCGACCGCGCCTTCGAGTTCCTGCGCGACCTGAAGCGCAAGACGGAGCGGCACTTCGGCCGGGAAAATCAGGAGTTGCAGGCCTTTCGTCGGGATCTTGAGGGTTCCGCCGCACCGGAGCTACAGCCCTGGGACATCGGTTACTACGCGGAGAAGCAGCGGGCCGCCCTCTATGCCTTCGACGAGGAGGCGCTGCGTCCGTACTTCCCGCTCGAGCGCGTCGTCGGAGGCATGTTCGAAATCGTCCGCCGTTTGTACGGGATTCACGTGACCGAGCGGTCGGGCGCGCCCGTGTGGGACCCGCAGACACGCTACTACGCCATTCACGACGAGGACGGCACGCTGCTCGGCTGTTTCTATGCCGACTGGTACCCGCGGGAGAACAAGCGTGGTGGCGCCTGGATGGACTCGTTTATTACGGGAGGGCCAGGCGCGGACGGTTTCCGGCCCCACGCCGGGCTGATCTGCGGGAATGTCACTCCGCCGCTCGACAGCCGGCCGGCGCTGCTCACGCACCGCGAGGTCGAAACGATCTTCCACGAGTTCGGTCATCTGCTGCATCATTGTCTCAGCCAGGTCGAAATCCGCAGCTTGGCGGGAACGAGCGTGGCATGGGATTTCGTCGAGTTGCCGTCCCAGATCATGGAGAACTGGTGCTGGGAGCGTGAGGCGCTGGATCTATTCGCGGGCCACTGGGAAACCGGTGATCCGTTCCCCGAGGATCTGTTCCGCAAAATGAAGCGCGCCAGGACGTTTCGCGCGGCGAACGCACAAATGCGGCAGCTCGGCTTCGGCTTCGTCGACCTGGCACTCCACATGGACTACACGCCGGACGACGGCGACGTCGTCGCCTATACCCAGCGGATCCTCCAGGAATTCGTTCCCGCGACGCTGCCGGACGATCATGCGATGATCGCGTCGTTCACGCACTTGTTTTCAAGTCCGGTGGCGTACGCCGCGGGGTACTACTCCTACAA
>JAEHDI010000098.1 GCA_016880505.1 Bryobacterales bacterium
GTGCGCCGATCCAGTACATTGGAACGCTGGTGGCGATCATCATGGCGGTCGGGTCGAGCGTCGCAGCCATGAACACCATGTATGCGGCGGTGGCCCGCCGCGCACGGGAGATCGGCACGTTGCGCGTGCTTGGATTCTCCCGGGGCAGCATCCTGTTCAGCTTTCTGATCGAATCGGTGCTTCTGGCATTGCTCGGCGGGCTGATCGGAGTGCTCCTAACACTGCCCCTAAACGGCGTCACGACCGGGATCGGAAATTTCGTGACCTTCAGCGAGATCGCCTTCAATTTCCACGTCGGGCCAAAGACAATCACGATGGGGCTCGTCTTCGCCATGGTGATGGGGGCCGTGGGCGGCTTGTTCCCCGCCCTGATGGCAGCGAAGAAGGAGATCCTCATCGCACTGCGCGAAATCTAAGAGATCGAGATGGATGCAGACCTGAAAAGCTTGCAGATCGAGCGCAAGCACCGCGACAAAGGCGAGCAGCCGAAGTGGGCGACGCGATGGATCGTCGCCGGCGTTGCGCTTTTCCTGCTACTCGGGCTGGGCCGGTTTCTATACAGCCGCATCAATGCGGCCACCGAGGTTTCGGTGGTAAGAGTTTCGGCCTCTGGAGGGCCGGGGGACAACGGCCGGACCACGATCCTAAACGCCACGGGCTACATCGTGGCGGCACACAAGATCGAGGTGGCCTCGAAGGTCATCGGCCGAGTGGCCTGGATCGGAGTGGACAAGGGCGACAAGGTCAAGGAGGGCCAGGTCATTGTGCGGCTGGAAGATGACGAATACCGGGCGCAGTTGCAGCAGGCGCGCGGCCAGCTCACCAATCTCGAGGCCCGGCTACAGGAACTGCTGAACGGTTCCCGGCCGGAGGAAGTTGCGGTCGCGAAGGCGAATCTGGAGCAGTCGCGCGCCGACCTCGAGAACGCCAGGACGAACGTGGATCGCATTCGTAAGCTGCACGCGGAGAAGGTGACTTCGCAGCAGTCGCTCGACGACGCCCAAGCGCGGTACGACGCACAGGCGGCGCGCGTTGCATCGCTCGAGAAGAGCTATGAACTCGTTCGCATCGGGCCACGGCAGGAACAGATCGACGCCATGCGAGGGCAGGTGGAGCAGGCCCGCGGCATGGTGGCTTTTTACGAAACGCAGCTCGCGAATACCGTGATTCGGGCGCCGGTGACAGGGACCATCCTGGAGCGGGTCGTCGAAAAGGGCGAGTTCGTCACGACCAGTTTCGTGGGCGAGCGCGGGGCAAAGGGTTACGTAGTTTCCCTGGCGGACCTGAACGATCTCGAGGTTGAACTTGACATCAGCCAGAACGATTTCGCCAAGCTCGGCGCACGGCAACGCGGCGTTGTGACGACCGATGCGTTCCCAGACCGGAAGTACGAGGGAGTGATCGACGAGATCTCTCCGGAAGCGAACCGGCAGAAGGCCACCGTGCAGGTGAAAGTGAAGATACTTCATCCCGACGAGTACCTTCGGCCGGAGATGAATGCCAGTGTGGCGTTCTATGAAGAAGGGGCCGCCGGCGCGCCGGCGCGGCCCAGCATTGTGATTCCCGCGTCGGCTGTCCGCGATGGCGCGGTCTTTGTGGCCCTCGGAGAGAAGGCCGTGCGCCGGGCGGTGCGAACCGGCGCGACAACGAACGATGGGATTCGCATCGAGCAGGGATTGGCCGGGGGTGAGGACGTGATCTTGAGTCCGCCATCGGATCTCAAGGACGGCGACCGCGTGCGGGTCAGGAAAGGTTGACGGCATGAGCGAACTGGTCATCGAAACGCGAGACCTGGAGAAGGAGTTCCACCGGGATGGCTTCGGCATCACCGCGCTGAAAATGATCAATCTGACGGTTCACAAAGGCGAGTTCGTCGCGCTGATGGGGCCGTCCGGATCGGGAAAGTCCACGCTGTTGCACCTGATCGCGGCCATGGACCGGCCGACCGGCGGTGAGATCCGGGTCCTCGGCGAAAATCTGCGCGACCTGAGCGACGGCGACATCGCGGATTGGCGTAACGCTCACATCGGGTTCGTCTTTCAGACGTTCAACCTGATTCCCGTTCTGACTGCGCTCGAAAACGTGGAACTGCCGCTGAAGCTGACGAACCTGAAGAAACGCGAGCGGATCGAGCATGCAACGACGGCGCTCAAACTGGTCGGCCTCGGGGACCGCCTCGACCACCTGCCACGCCAGCTTTCGGGCGGGCAGGAACAGCGTGTGGCCATCGCCCGCGCGATCGTCACAGACCCGGACCTGATCCTTGCCGACGAACCTACAGGAAACCTGGACGCTGCTTCCGCGCAGGAAGTTCTTTCCCTGCTCTCAAAGCTGAACAAGGAA
>JAEHDI010000850.1 GCA_016880505.1 Bryobacterales bacterium
ATTCATGATACCCGAGTGAACCCACGCGGGCCGCCACCAGCGCCTGTTCCGTCACCCAATCCGTCCAGATCGTCGATTCCGCGTCCGCGACGAGCCGCGCGCCATCGAGCACGGCGTTTACGAAGTTATCGACGCATGGGTAGTGGAGATTCGCGTGCGCCGGCAATTCCTCACGACCGCCCGGATAGATGAGAGACGGTCCGTTGAGAGGACTGAGTTCCATCTCGCCGTCCGTTCCGGCGATGCGGAACTCGTCGCGGCTGACGCGGGAATGCCACCGCACGTCGTCGACTCCCCGGGCACCGCTCTCGTATTCGATAAGAACCGTGGCGTTGTCCTCGACCGGAGCGGAGTGAACGACGTTCGAGAGTTGCGCGGTCACGCGGACCGGCCTGCCAAACAGGAAGTTGAGCACGTCGATACGATGCGAACCGATGTCGTAAATCGGTCCGCCACCCGCTAGGCGCGGGTCGAGCAGCCAGCCTCGCGTGCCGTCCTCGTCATTGAACCAGTCGTGGCAATTGATCTCAGCCAGCACCGGTCGGCCGATCGCCCCCTCCGCCAGCAACTGTTTGGCTCGCTGGAGCTTCGGGTACATCCGCCGGTAGTAGGCGAGTCCGAGGGTCCTGCCGGCCTCGTTCGCGGTCCGGACCATCTCGCGGGCTTCAGTAAAGTTCATCGCGGCCGGCTTCTCGCAGAGAACATGCTTGCCGGCGCGAAGCGAAGCGATCGTCTGCGGACCATGAAGAAAAACCGGGGTGGCAACGTAGACCGCATCGATGAGGGGGTCCACAAGGGCCTCTTCGAGCGACGTCCAGGCCTGCACGCCGTAGGGCTCCGCCTTCCGCCGGTCGCGGGTGACGATCCCGTGGAGCCGGCTCCGCCCCTGCAATTGGATGGCGGGAATAACCCGCTTCCTGGTGATGTCTCCAATTCCGATCACAAGCCAGTTGAACATGCTGAGAGAATAGTACAATCACGCGAAATGAAGCTCCTCGTTTTTTCGGACATCCACAGCAACCACGGGGCGCTTGAGCGGCTGATGGACGTCGAAGCGGACTGCTACGTCGCGGCTGGCGACCTGGTGAGCTGGTCGAGAGGCCTCGACCGTTGTGGCGAGATCCTGAGTCGCCGGGCGGACCGCATGTACGTACTGCCCGGAAACCACGAGTCCGCCGCCTCGATTGCGTCCTTCTGCCGGAAATTCGGCTTCCATGATTTTCACGAACAGAGCATCGAACTCGCCGGCTTCCACGTGGCCGGGCTCGGCTACTCCAACCCGACGCCTTTCAATACTCCGGGCGAATATTCGGAGCAGGAGATCGAGTTGCGCCTGGAGCGGTTTGCGAACCTGAAGCCGCTGGTTCTGATCTGTCACTGCCCGCCGTTCGGCACGGCGCTCGACAGAATCCGTAACGGACTCCATGCCGGCAGCCGCTCTGTCAAGGTATTCATTGAGAAACACCAGCCCGCCTTCTTCTTCTGCGGCCATATCCACGAGGCCGAAGGCGCATCCGTCGAAATCGGAAAGACCCGTGGAATCAACGTCGGACAGCGAGGTTATCTGCTCGACTTTGCTACACTCTAAGGTATGAACATCGAGGAACTCGAAAGAGAATACTCGCCGCTCCGCCAGCAGGCTGAAGCTGTGCGGAGCTATCTTTGACTCTCCTAAAAAGAAAGCTGAATTAACTCGACTGGAAGAGCGGATTTCTTCGCCGGATTTCTGGAACCAGCCGGAAAAAAGCCAGCAGGTCATGCAGGAGCGCAAGCGCCTGGAGCAGTCGATCGCCGACGAGGCCAGGATCGCGGGCCGGATCTCCGACTTTGACGCCGTGTTTGAGCTTGCCCGCGAGGGCGACACCGACGGCGCGCTCGTACTCCTCGGCGACCCGATCGACGAGCTGAAGAAATTCCGCCACGAGCTCGACAAGATCGAGACGGCCATGCTGCTGTCCGGCGAGAACGACGCCCGAAGCGCGATCGTAACGATTCACCCCGGCGCGGGCGGCACCGAAAGCCAGGACTGGGCCGAGATGCTGCTCCGTATGTACCTGCGGTGGGCCGAGCGGGAGGGCTTTGGGACCGTCGTCACGGACCGGCTCGAGGGCGACGGCGCCGGCATCAAGTCGGTCACCTTCGAGATCAACGGCGAAAACGTGTACGGGCTCCTGCAATCCGAGGTCGGCGTGCACCGTCTGGTGCGGATTTCGCCGTTCGATGCGAACGCCCGGCGGCACACGTCGTTTGCCTCTGTTTTCGTCTACCCGCAGATCGACGACGAGATCAAAATCGACATCCGGCCCGAGGATCTTCGCGTCGACACGTTCCGCGCCAGCGGCGCCGGCGGCCAGCATGTCAACCGCACCGACTCGGCGATCCGCATGACTCACCTGTCGACCGGCATCGTCGTGCAGTGCCAGAACGAACGCTCGCAGCACAAGAACCGCGCCTCGGCGATGAAGCAGCTCAGGGCGCGCCTCTATGAGTTCGAGCTCGAGAAGAAGCAGGCCGAAGACCGCAAGATTGAGGCCACGAAGCTCGACATCAATTTCGGCAGCCAGATTCGCAGCTACGTGCTCGCCCCGTACCGCCTCATCAAGGATCACCGCACAAAGCTGGCCATCGGCGATGTCGACCGCGTGTTGGATGGCGATCTCGACGATCTCATCCACGCGTACCTTGTCTTCCGCAGGACGGGCAGGATTGCGGGCGACGGCAAG
>JAEHDI010000851.1 GCA_016880505.1 Bryobacterales bacterium
CGTGGAGATCGCGAAGGAAACGGGCAGCCGGGATCTCTCATTGTGGTTTATCGACGGCTCGAGTTATCCGGGCACGGCCAACATCCGCCACCGGAAGCAGTGGTTCACGGATGGGCTCCGAGCGGTGCATGAGCGGATGGCTCCCAACCAGCGGATGCTGGTGGAGTACAAGCCATTCGAGCCGGCCTTCTACCACACCGACATCGCCGACTGGGGCATGGCGCTGCTGCTGGCGCGGGCGGCGGGACCGCAGGCGCGGGTGCTGGTGGACACGGGTCACCACTACCAGGCACAGAACATCGAGCAGATTGTGGCCTGGCTGTTGAGCGAAGGGATGCTCGGCGGGTTCCACTTCAATGACCGCCGGTATGCCGACGACGACCTTACGATCGGTTCGATCGATCCTTACCAGGTGTTCCGCATCTTCCACGAGATTCAATTCCACGAATGGGAGACCGGAAAGCGCGGAGACATCGCATACATGATCGACCAGAGCCACAATCTGAAGCAGAAGATCGAAGAGATGATCCAGACGGCATCGACAGCGCAGGAACTGTGGGCGAAAGCGTCGCTGGTGGATCACGAGGCACTGGCCCGGAGCCAGGCGAAGTGCGAGCTGATCGACGCCGAGGAATGTCTGAAGGCTGCGTTCGCGACCGATGTTCGGCCGGCGCTGCGGGCGTGGCGGAAATCGAAAGGCCTGGCCGAGGGACCGCTGGCAGCGTTTCGCGCGAGCGGGTACTTGGAGCGGGCGGCACGCGAACGCGGCGAAAGAAACCGGGGCGCGGTGGCAAGCTACGCGTAAGGAGAGCGAGACACCGGAGGGATTTATGGATGCGCTCGTAAGGCATGAGGGCGAGGCGCCGCGGGAACGATCGACCTGCGGCTGGCGGCACCTGCTGATCAGCAGACAGGACCGCGGACGGGCGGCGGCGTGGGCGCACGCAGTGGATATCGACGGCGCACGCGAGCACTACCACAAGCAGGGCACGGAATTGTATTACGTGCTCGAGGGCGAAGGATCAGTGGTGCTGGACGGGGTGGAGCATCCGGTGCGAAAGGGTTCGCTCGTTCAGATCCCGCCGGGCGTGGTGCATGGCGCGCGGGGGCGGATGAGGGTGCTCGTGATCGGCATCCCCGACATTAGCGACGAGGATTTGTATTTTCCAGAAGGCGCGGCAGAGCACGGTCCAACCGCGCAAGGTGACTGATGGTGGGCCGACGACGGAGAAGCGGAAGTGCCTGCGCCATATTAGTATTGCTGTGCTGCGCGCAGGTTGCGTGGCCGGAGGAGGAAATCGCGGAGGGCGCGGCGCCGCGAGTGCGGCCACTCTCTGCATCAGACACGGCTACGGCGACGCCGACAAGCGAACCGTGGATCGACTCGAACCTGTGGTTGGTGCGGTCGCTCACCGCGAGCAAACGCGAACCGGTGTGGCTCCGTTTTCCAGTCGAAAGCGGCTCCGGTGACGATTATGCCCGCGCCATCGCGGATACGGCTGCGGCTGGAGGCCGCTGGGCCGTTCAACTGGATGACGCGTTTCAAGCGGATCTGCGGAGCGGACGCCCGGAGGCGCTCGCGAAGTGGGGACGGATTGTCAACTACCTGCGATTCTTCGAAGATCACCGGGATTGGCGGGGGTTTGTGCCGTCCGGCCCTCTCGGCGTCGTTCATGATCCCGCCGGGAAGTACGTGGACGTCTCGAATGAGTATCTCAACCTGATCGCGCGGCGGCGGATTCCGTACCGGGTGATCGATCGGGCGGCGCTGGGGGCCGACGTGCTGGAGGGATTAAAGGCAGTGCTGGCGATCGACGCGTCGCCGCCCAGTACCGGGGAGCGCGCGCTGCTGGAGTCGTTCGCCGAGGCAGGCGGACTGGTCGTGACGGGTCCGGGCTGGGGGAAAGCGCCGGCGGGCGGCGAAGGTTACCAAATCGAGAATTCGGGTAAGGGGCGGGTGGTGATTTACCGAGAGGATCCGCCGGACCCGGAAACCGTCTCCAGGGACATGCTCACGCTGCTCGGACGGGCGAACACCGGCATCCGGCTTTTCAACGGGCCGTCGGTCCTCTGTCATGTGACGACGGGCGAGGCCGGGGCGAGACTGCTGGTGCAGTTGATCAACTATGCGACGCTTCCGGCCGAAGCGGTATCATTGCGGGTCGATGGCGAGTACAAGACGGCGCGTGTGTTGAGCCCGGATGCCCCTACCGCGGAGCTGGCGGTGGAATTGGCAGGAGGACGCACGCAGGTGTCGGTGTCTGCCTTTTCGGTGTATGCTGCGGTTGTGTTCGAGAAGTAGTTGGATGGAGGACTCATGACGGACGGATGTAATGGGTTGACGCGGCGGCAGTGGCTTGCGGGAGCCGGAGTAGCGTTGGGCGCGGCGTCGCTCGGGCGTGGGCAGGGGCCGGCTTCGGTCCCGCCGGTATCGATCGGGAAGTACGCCAGCTATGACGACGATCTCGTGGGGCGGCTCGCGAAGCAGTTCGACCAGGCGGGCGGACTCGGCGGGTTGGTGCGAGGGAAAACGGTCACCGTCAAGCTGAACCTGACCGGCGGCGGCAGGTTCCCCGGATGCACGCCGGGGCAGACCCACTGGGTGCATCCAAAGCTGGTAGGGGCCTGCTGCTACCTGTTCGGAAAAGCGGGTGCGAAGCGGGTCCGGCTGGTGGAGGGGACCTACGAGGGAGAGTCTCTCCAGGACAAGATGCTGGACGGTGGCTGGGACGTGAAGGCAATCCAGTCCGCGGCGCCATTGGTGGAATTCGAGGAAACAAATACGCTTGGCTCTGGCAAGCGGTATTCGCGACTCAAGGTAGCCAAGCCGTATCTATTTCCGGGGTTCGACCTGAACCACACCTACGAGGACACGGACGTGTTCGTCAACCTGTCGAAGCTGAAGCAGCACGAAGAGTGCGGAATCACGCTATCGATCAAGAACATGTTCGGCGTCGCGCCGAACTCGATTTACGGCGA
>JAEHDI010000852.1 GCA_016880505.1 Bryobacterales bacterium
GTAGTCGGAGGAGGAGGCGCGGCAGCCGGTTGTTCGGGCGCCTTCGCCTCGTCAGCGGCAACGGTTTCTCGGTTCTCTTGGTTTTCCAGCTCGTTTGCCAATTTGCGTCACTCCTTGGCCGATTCCGGCCCGTTGCGGTAGCGGGAAGCGGAACGTTCTGTCGTTCCAGGGAGGCTCACGGCGGGGTCGGGCCGTACCTTGTACTACCTCGTACTACGTCGATTGCACTCCCCGCACAATGCACCTCTCAGTGCAGCTTTTCGTCGTGCTGAGAAGCGATTTCCACGGTCGAAGGGCCGGGGGCTATCGGCAATGCTTCAATCTCCCTTTCCAGGGCGACTTTCAGCACTTCGTCCATTGACTCGACGAAGTGCAACCTCATGTCCTTTCGAATGACTTCCGGGATGTCTGGCAGATCCTTCTCGTTGTCCTTCGGCAGGATCACTTCAAAGATACCATGCCGGTGCGCGGCGAGGAGCTTCTCCTTCAACCCTCCGATCGGGAACACGCGCCCGCGCAAGGTGATCTCCCCGGTCATCGCCACGTCGCAACGAACCGGCACCTTGGCCAGGGCGCTGACGATCGTGGTGGCGATCGTGATGCCCGCTGACGGCCCATCCTTGGGGATCGCCCCCTCTGGCACATGAACATGGATGTCCAGGTGGCGGTAGAAGTCCTTGGGCAACCCGATCGAATGCGCACGCGAGCGAATGTAGCTCATCGCGGCCTGCGCCGATTCCTGCATCACGTCTCCGAGCTTTCCCGTCGTGGTCAGCTTGCCCCGGCCCTCCATGATCGTCGCCTCGGTGGTCAGGATCTGCCCGCCCACCTCGGTCCAGGCCAGGCCCGTCGCGGCGCCGACTTCATTCTTCTTATCGGCCTCCAGGTCCCTAAACTTCAAAGGCCCGAGAAACCCAGGAATCGTTTCTTTGGTGATCGTAACTAGCTGAAACTCGGCTTTCGCGTCGGCCGTCTGGCTGGTCACAAGCGACCGCGCGACCTTGCGGCACAAGTTGCCGATCTCCCGCTCCAAGTTCCGCACGCCCGCTTCCCGGGTGTAGCTCCGCACCAGCGTCAGCAGACCCTCGTCCGTGAAGCGGATCTGGTTGTCCCCGAGCCCGCCCTGCTCCAACTGCTTCTTCACCAGGAACCGCTTGGCGATCTCCAGCTTCTCAAGCTCCGTGTAACCGGAAAGCCGGATCACTTCCATCCGGTCCTGCAACGCCGGCGGAACGGTGTGGAGCACGTTCGCGGTGGCGATGAAAAAGACCTGGCTGAGATCGTACTCCACGTCCAGGTAGTGATCCACGAACATAAAGTTCTGTTCCGGATCGAGCACCTCCAGCAGCGCCGCCGACGGGTCCCCGCGGAAATCCATCGACATCTTGTCCACTTCATCGAGCATGAAGACCGGGTTCCGGGTGCCCGCCTTCTTCATCATCTGGATGATCTGACCAGGCAGAGCACCGATGTACGTCCGCCGGTGGCCGCGGATCTCAGCCTCGTCACGCACGCCACCGAGCGACATGCGCACGAACTTGCGGCCCGTCGCGCGGGCGATCGACATTCCAAGCGACGTCTTCCCAACCCCGGGAGGCCCGACAAAGCAGAGAATCGAACCCTTCGGGTGCTTTACCAGCCGACGCACCGCCAGAAACTCGAGGATGCGCTCCTTGATCTTTTCGAGACCGTAATGGTCGGATTCGAGCACCTTCTCCGCAAACTTCAAATCGCGGATCTCTTTCGTCTTCTTCTTCCACGGCACCGCCAGCAGCCAGTCGAGGTAGTTGCGGGAGACCGTAGACTCAGCCGACATCGGCGGCATGTTCTCCAGCCGCCGCAGTTCCGCCATCGCCTTCTCGTGGGCGTCCTTGGTCATGCCGGCCGATTCGATCTTCTTCTTCAGTTCGTCGAACTCGCTTTTTTCGCCCCGGCCCAGCTCTTTCTGGATCGCCTTGATCTTCTCGTTGAGGTAGTACTCCTTCTGCGCGCGCTCCATCTGCCGCTTCACGCGGCCCTGGATCGTCCGGTCCACATTGAGTTTCTCGATCTCGATGTCGAGCATCTCCGCCACCCGCGTCAGCCGTTCCACGGGATCGAAGATCTCAAGCAGCTCCTGCTTTTCCTCGATGGTGAGCTGGAGGTTGGCGCCGACAGTGTCCGCCAGCCGTCCCGGGTCGTCCACCCGAATCGCCGCGATCATCGTCTCGTAGTTCAGATTCTGGCTGAGCTTGACGTACTGCTCGAACAGCGTCGTCACGCGGCCCGTCAAAGCGTCGATCTGCGGACCTGCCTCCACTTTGAAGCCGAACGTCTTCACCACCGCGCGGAAGTAGCCTTCGTCTTCGCCCACGGATACGATCTTGGCGCGCTCCACCCCCTCGACCAGCACTTTGATGTTGCCGTCGGGCAGCTTCAGGCTTTGCACGATATTGACGATCGTCCCGACCGAATAAATCTCGTCGGGACGCGGCTCATCCACGGAGGCGTCGTGTTGCGTCGCCAGGAAGATTTTCTTCTCGCCGGCCAGCGCCTCTTCGAGCGCCCGCACGCTCGACTCGCGTCCCACCACGAACGGCGTCATCATGTGCGGAAAGATGACCACGTCGCGGACGGGCATCATCGGCAATCGCTTCGTTTCCGAACGTTCCTTCGATGTCAACATTGGATTATGCTGTCGGGCGGCGGCGCGCAGCCCTGATTTTGCTTGACGGGAAAACTTCCAGATGCAACTCCCAGGTTGGCGCCGGATCCCCTGTCGCTTATTCTACCCGCTGCCGGTCCGGAGAGGCTATCCAGCCTTCTCTAGTACGGCCAAATTTATCTTCTGCGTCATGACCATCTCCTTGGTCACCAGAAATTCCCGCACTTTCTTGTATGAAGGGAGATAGTACATGAGGTCCAGCATCAGATCTTCGAGAATCATGCGGAGGCCACGGGCCCCCACTTTTCGCTCGAGCGCCAGGCTCGCGATCGCCTCCAGTGCGTCGTCGCTCAACTTCAGTCTAACATTTTCGAACTCGAAGAGCCGCTGATACTGGCGCACGATGGCGTTCTTCGGCTTCGTGAGGATCTGAACCAGCGCGTCCTTGTCGAGGTCCTCGAGCACCGAAACCACCGGCAGGCGGCCGACGAACTCGGGGATGAACCCGAAGCGGATCAGATCGACGGGCTGAATCTCTTGCAGGAGGTTCGTGTCTCGCCGCGAATTTCCGCGGCGAGCGCCCTCCGGCGCATCTTCCGCCGTCATAAAGCCCATCGCCTTCCGGCCCACTCTCCGGCCAATCACCTTCTCCAGCCCCACAAACGCGCCGCCACAGATAAACAGGATGTTCGACGTTTCGACCGGCGTGAATTCCTGGTGCGGGTGCTTGCGCCCTCCCTGCGGAGGAACGTTCGCAATCGTTCCCTCCAGAATCTTCAGCAGCGCCTGTTGCACGCCTTCACCCGAGACGTCCCGGGTAATCGACGGGTTCTCGTCCTTGCGGCCGATCTTGTCGATCTCATCGATGTAGATGATGCCCTGCTGGCAGCGCTGCACGTCCCAGTCGGAGTTCTGGAGCAGCCGCAGAATGATGTTCTCTACGTCTTCCCCAACGTAACCGGCTTCCGTCAGCGTGGTCGCATCCACAATCGCAAACGGCACGTCGAGAATCCGCGCCAGCGTCTGCGCCAGCAGCGTCTTGCCCGTGCCGGTGGGACCGATCAGCAGGATGTTGGACTTGGAAAGCTCCACATCCGTGGTCCGGTGCTTGTTCATCTGGACTCGCTTGTAGTGGTTATATACGGCCACCGCAAGCTTCTTCTTCGACCCCTCCTGCCCGATCACGTACTGGTCGAGGTACTCCTTCAGTTCGAGGGGCTTCGGTAGCTTATGGGCACTGGCTCGGGGCTGCTCATTCCGGTCGTCCTCCAGGATCGAGTTGCACACCGCGATGCATTCGTCGCAGATGTACGCTCGGGGGTAATCGCTGGGGGAGGATATCAGCTTCCCGACGACATCCTGGCTCTTGTGACAGAAGGAACACCGGAGCGAGTCATCCGAACCGGTTCGCTTCACAAAGTGTCTCCCAGGATCGGATAGTCTTGGCTCATAAGCATCGCAAGAAATCCACCCCCATTATCACCTACACCGGGCGGGCAATCAATGATTCTCTTAATTTGACCTGGCATAGTCCCAGTCCGCCGGAAGTACTAGGCCTCTGCCACCTTCCGGGCGTGCTCAAACAAAAAGGTCAGCGTCTTCTCCGTTCGGATGCGCGAAGCGATCCGCCGCAAGACCCCCTGCTCCTCCAGACGCCGCCGCACCGCCGCCACCGGCTCCCGATCCTGCCGCGCGATCCGCTGCACTTCACGGTCCACTTCGTCCTGCATGACTTCAATCGCCTCACGGTCCGCGATCCGCTCGAGCAGTAGCGACGCCTTGACGTCTTTCGTCGCCTGCTCCCGCTGCGACTCCCGCACTTTCTGCCAGTCCAGCTTCACCGACCTCGGATCTCCTCCGCTGGCGGCCACGGCCCGGAGATACTGTTCCACCTGGTTCTCGATCTGCCGGTCCAGATATGCCTGCGGAACCGGAAACTCGTGCATCTCAACCAGCTTCTCGACCAGCTTGTTCTTTGCTTCCTGCTGCGCCAGGTACTCCTTCTCGCGCAGCAGAGACTTGCGGACTTCCGCCCGCAGCTCATCCATCGTCAGGTAGTCGCCGAGATCCTTGGCGAACTCGTCGTTGAGCTCCGGCAATTCTTTCCGCCGGATCCCCTTCATCGCTGCGCGGAACCGCACCGACTTCCCGGCGAGCTTCGCGTCCCCGAAGTCGTCCGGATAACGTACGTCGAACTCCTTCTCGTCTCCGGGCGACATCCCGCGAAGATTCTCGGTGAACGCTCCGAGCGTATCCTGGCCCCCGACGTGAAGCATCACCTCGTCCTGCTTGAGCGGCTTTTCCAGGCCGCTCAGCGCTTCGAGCGCCACCACCGCATGGTCGCCGTCCTCCGCCGGGCGTGGGTCCACGTTGACGTAGTCTGCCTTCTGCTCTCGCAGTTCCTCGATCCGCCGGGCAACGTCGTCGTCGGAGACCTCGGGATCCTGATACGCCACCGTCAGACCGCGGTAGTCCTGAAGCTCGAACTCGGGACTCACCTCGAATTCGGCCTTAAAACGAAGGGCTTCGCCGGAATGAAAGTGGACATCGGTGATGTCGGGGGTCCCCACAACACGAAGATTCCTGTCCTCAACCTCTTTCTGGAAGCGCTTCGGCACCAGGTTTCGGATGACCTCTTCGCGAATGTCGGACGAAAAACGCGTGCGGATGATTCCCACCGGCACTTTGCCGGGGCGGAACCCAGGCAGCCGGACGCGCTGGGAAAGGGACTCAACCACAC
>JAEHDI010000853.1 GCA_016880505.1 Bryobacterales bacterium
CAGGTCGAGGGAATGTTGTGACCCGGTTCGACGCGATCGTCGCCGGCGCCGGCCCGACCGGTCTTGCCTGCGGCATCGAGCTGCAGCGCCGCGGACTCAATGCCGTCCTGATCGAAAAAGGCTGCGTGGTGAACTCGCTGTACAACTATCCGACCAATATGGTCTTTTTCACCACGCCGGAGCTGCTCGAAATCGGCGACATCCCGATGACGTCGCTGAACGAAAAGCCGACGCGCACGGAAGCGCTTAAGTACTACCGTCGCGTTGCGGACCATTATGGGCTCCAGATTCGGCAGTACGAGCGCGTCGAGCACATCGCCGGGGAGGACGGCGGCTTCACCGTCCACACCGAGGACCGAAACGGATGTCCGCGGCAATACGTCACCTCCAAAGTGATCCTCGCGACGGGGTTCTATGACCGGCCGAACCTGCTCGGCATCCCCGGTGAACACTTGGCGAAGGTCATCCACTACTATCGCGAGCCGCATCCCTATTACGGCCACGATGTGGCAGTGATCGGCGGCAAGAACTCCGCCGCCATCGCCGCGCTGGAGCTTCACTGGAGTGGCGCGCGCGTCACGCTGATCCATCGCCGCGAGGGCCTCTCCGACAGCGTGAAATACTGGATCAAGCCCAACGTGGAGAACCGGATCGCGAACGGTGAAATAACCGCGCACTTCAACTCGCACGTGGCTGAAATCCGCCCGGATGAGATTCTCGTCCGAACGCCGGGGGGCGATCTGTGGCTGAAGAACGACTTCGTCTTCGCCATGACCGGCTACCACCCCGACCTCGAATTCATGAGCACGCACGGCATCCCCGTGGACAAGGAGACCGGCCGTCCCGACACCGATCCCGAGACCCTGGAGAGCCGCCGCAAGGGAATTTATCTCGCCGGCGTCATCGTGGCCGGCATGCATACCAACGAAATCTTCATCGAAAACGGCCGCTTTCATGGCCGAAAGATCGCCGAAGCCATCGCTTCGGACTTGCGAAAGGGATGATGTCTGGCTTGTTACGGCGCGGGCTTCACAGCCTGCGCGGATTTGTTGCTGTTCTGCTTTTGCTGGCGGGCGCGCTGCCGTCCGCTTCTTCCAACCGTCCGCCGCGTTGTGCCAGCGGCTCGTTGATTACCGCTCTAGATCTGAAGATCGTGCCCCCGGAGGGAGGCCAGGCCCGTCGCCTGCGCGACGTGAACGCCATCCCAGCGGGGTGGCGGATTCTCTACGCTCCCGGATACCTCGCCGGTAACGACCCCGAAGACGCCAAAATTTCGGTGGTCATGGCCCCGGCCGAACCGGGACGGGCCATGGAGATCAGCGATCCGTTCCGGGCTAACGAGCCCGGCGAGTGGAAAGCTCCATTCCGGATTGGCGTGCTGGGCGTCGTGTTCGGTCCACAGGGCCTCGACCGCAAGAAGGTGCGCAACATGGTCGCCGAGGACGCAGACCTGATCAGCCAGCTAGCCGAATACGCCGAGAAATCCACGCAGACCGAGAATCTCATTCAAGCGCTGGCCGCCTACGAAAAGCAGCCCAATTCAGGCCAGAACCTGGAGGCGGCGCTCACGGGCTTCGCCGGTGCGTGGAGTCTGCCGATGTCGCGGCTCGATGCCAGCGCCCCCCTCGATCAACAGGCGGCCCTGCTCATCCGCACCCTCAACCCCGCTTTCTCCGCGCTAGACCCTCTCTCGCAGCAGAGTGGCCGGCGGTTCCAGCAGTCGGCGAGTTTGGCGGCGTCGGTGGCGGGTCTGTTCTGGGGTCCGACCGTGGGAGTGGCCGCGGGAGGCACGGCGCTGTTTCTGAACCTGCGGAACTTGATGTTCCCCGGCACCGATTTCCGTTCTACGTTTGCGCAGGCCGGCTCGGAGAACGTGGCGCTCTGCGCCGCCCGCGAAACGCAGAAACCGCGTACGCGGCTCGCCTATCTCTGGGCGGTGAAGGTTCCAAATATCGAAGCGCCGAAACTGGAACTGGCCCGCGACGCGCATCTCGCCGCTGGCCTCCGAAGTGAGGTTGCTTTGCGTCCGGCCGAGTTCGAGGGCCGTTTCCTGCTCCGCGCCCGCGACTGGCGGGTTACGCCGGTAGGTGGAGGAGAAGACATTCCCGTGCGCGTGCTTCCTGCCAGCGCAGCGGGAAAATTGTCGTCAATTCAACTGGACCTCGCCGCCGCCGAAGTGCCCCCCGGTGAGTACCGTCTGGCCGGCCGCTGGGACTGGACGGACTTTCAGGTGGACGGTGCGATTCACGTCTCCCGTCTGTTGCCTCTCACCCAAGCTCGTCCCACCCCCGAGACAACCGACCGCCTCATCGTGGGCGTTGGCGCCGGGCAACTCGAAATCAAGGGCGCGGATTTCCAGTTCGTCCGCAAAGCCACCCTGCGCCGGCAGGGCGAACCCTCCGCCAAGGCAACCGGCCTCGAACTTGTGAATCCCGAGGACCTCGTTCCGGGCCCGCGACTCGTCTTGCGCGCCGCCGTTGACACAAGCTCCTTATCGCCGGGCGCCTATACGCTGGCGCTCGAGCAGCAAGGCGGGCTGGTAACCGACATCCCGGTGCGAGTTCTGCCGCCGCACCCGGTGCTCGACGGGCTGCCGTTGCGAGTGAACCTCGGCGAATCCCAGCAGTTACTGACACTGCGCGGCCGCGGACTGGATCGGATCGAAGCGGCATCGGCCGAAAAAGCGGAGCTGCAACTGCTCGCCGGTGGCGCCACGAAGCGGCAGGTCCGCGTGCGGCTCCTCGATCTCGCCCGCAAAGGTGACAGCATCGGGCTTCGCCTGAAAGTGGAGGGCGTCCATGCGGAGGTTCCCGTCGATCACGCGCTTTTCGTCGCGGGTCCGCGCCCGCGGATCACTGCCGTCACCGTTTCAGCTCCCCCGGAGGCCTCCGTCGAACTTCGCGAGGGCGAACTGCCGGCCGGCGTACCCAGGACGTTCGCCGTGCGCGCCACCGGCCTCGACGGCACTACCCGGCTCCAGGCCGGCTGCGATGACCCGTCCCGCACGCTGGCGCC
>JAEHDI010000012.1 GCA_016880505.1 Bryobacterales bacterium
CATACCCGCCTATCCTCTCCTGAAGAGGCCGGCGGGAATTCAAATCGATTCGGCCTTGGGTAAGGCTTAACTTAAACTGGTTCTGTCGATTGCAGTGAATCGAAAGTCGAACGTTGGGACAGTAGTGGGACAGACAGCCATTTCGCAACGGCGCCGAAATGGAGTCAGTCCCCATTTTTCGTTTTCGTGTTCACAGCCGCGGCGGGGTTGCTGCTGGCTGGTTGCGGCGGGAAGCCGCGCGCGCTCTATTCGTTCGAAGACGAGAGCGAGGTTCAAGCGGTCAAGGCAACCGGAGCGCGGGTGACGCGTGTCGATCGGCATGCGACAGAAAGAAAGTTCGCCCTGTCGGTGGAGTTCCCGCCCGGCGATGAGCCGCAGATCGAGTTCACCGCCGGTGAGAAGCCGTGGGATTGGAAGGCGCAGGGGTCTCTCTGTCTGGACGTGACCAACCCGGCGGAAGAGCCTGCCGCGTTCTCTGTTGAGGTCACGGACGCAGCCGGCGCTAAGGCGATCGCAAAGACGTTCCTGCCGTTGCGTGCCCGCGAGTCTGCGAACTTCGTGCTGCCGCTGAACTCGCCCCTTCCGCTCGACATGGGCATGCGTGGTGAGCCGGCAATCCCAGGATTCAGGCTCCTGAACGGAGACCATAAAACCGTCGATGTGAGCCGAATCTCGAAGTTCCGAATCTTCGCGGCGAAGCCGGAAAAGAGCCGGATGCTCGTGATTGACAACATCCGCCTCGGGCCGGGCGTCACGTACGAGAAGATAGTGGACCGCTTCGGGCAGTTTCGTCTCGAGGACTGGCCGGGGAAGCTGAAGAGCGAGGCCGAATTCGCCAAGCGCCGGGCGGACGAGGAAGCGGAGCTGGCCGATCGCCTAGTATTGCCGGACCGGGACGAGTACGGCGGCTGGTCGGGGGGCCCGAAACTCGCAGCGGCCGGATATTTCCGGACGGCGAAGCGCGATGGCAAGTGGTGGCTGGTGACACCGAGCGGCCACCTGTTCTTCTCGCTCGGGTTCAACTCAGTCAATTCGGAGGAAGGCGACACCGTGGTTGAGGGCCGGGAGCACATGTTCGAGTGGCTTCCGAAGCCCGGAGAGCCACTCTCGGAGCATTACGGCAAGAATTCGATGTGGATGCCGGTCGGGCTGAAGATCAAGCTCGCCCAGGGGCGGACATATCACTACTACCGCGCCAATCTCGGGCGGAAGTACGGCAAGGACTGGTATGAACGCTGGCGTGAGATCACGCTGAAACGCCTGCCCTCCTGGGGGTTCAACACGATTGCGAACTGGTCCGACCCAAGAGTGTACGAAGCGCAGCGAATCCCTTACGTGGTGACGATTGACATCGATGCAAAGATCGCGGAGGTTTCAAGCGGCAACGACTACTGGCGGCGAATGATGGATCCGTTCGATCCGGCGTTCGCGGCGGCGGTGGAGACCAGTCTCCGCGCCGGCACCGAGAAGCGCAGGGACGATCCGTGGTGCATCGGCTACTTCGTGGACAACGAGCTGTCCTGGGGATCGATGCGGGACGATCGGGGCCGCTACGGGCTGGCGCTCGGAGCGCTGGCGCTCGACGCCGCGTCTCCGGCGAAGCAGGCGTTCGTGGAGCAACTGCGGAAGCGGCGGAGCGCGATCGGGGCGTTGAACCGCGCCTGGGGGACGACCTTCGCATCGTGGGACGCGCTGCTCGGCGAGCCGTATCAGCCGCATGGGGAACTCAGCGCCGGCATGAAGGACGATCTCCGCGCGTTTGTGAAGGAGTTCGCGCGGAAGTACTTCCGGACGATCCGCGACTCGCTGAAGAAGCACGACCCGAACCACTTGTATCTCGGGACGCGATTTGCGTGGTCCAGCCAGGAAAGCATCGAGGCGTGCGCCGAGCTCTGCGACGTGATGAGCTTCAACATCTACCGGCCACGGGTGGAGCGGACCCAGTGGAGCTCGGTGGAGAAGCTCGGCAAGCCGGTGATCATCGGCGAGTTTCACATGGGTGCGGTGGACCGGGGGATGTTTCATCCGGGGCTGGTGCGGACCGAAGACCAGGCGGCGCGGGCGGCGCTGTTCTCCGCGTACGTGCGCGACGTGATCGACAATCCGATGTTCGTGGGTTGCCACTACTTCAAGTACGTTGACGAACCGTTGACCGGACGGCCGGGCGACGGTGAAAACTACGCCATCGGTTTCGTGAACGTCGCGGATAGCCTGCATACGGAGATGATCGAGGCATCGAGAACGCTTAGCGGGGAGATGTACAAGAGGAGAGTGGGCCAGTAGTTATGTCGCCTGGAAGCGGTCTTTCCAGGCGGCCCCGCGGCCGCTCCAATAACGAATGGCCGAGGCAATCGTCGCACCGGTGTAGAAGAGCGCTACCAGAGGGAGCACGGGCGCCCAAAGAACGGAGCGCCCGTAAAACCGCAGCGATGGCGCATACGCAAGGGACATCAGCAGCCACGCGAGTCCGCCGAGAACAGCGGCCGGCGGCTTGGCAGTGAGGGCAAGCAGCGGCGGCAGAAGGTATGTGACGAACATCCCTGCAACCGTCCCGGCCAACAGCAGCGATGAGTAGCGGAGTTGCGTGTAAGCGGTCCGCGAGATCATCCCTGCGATGGCCGCGAAGGTCCCGTAACCTCGAATGCTGTGCGAGGCCGAGGTAAGGCCAAGCCAGACTTTTCCTCCCGAGCGCTTCACCTCGCGGGCGAGCGCGCAATCGTCGATCACTTCACCACGAATGGCCTCGACGCCGCCGGCTCGCTCGAGTACTTCCCGGCGAACCAGGAGACATCCGCCCGCGGCGCCGGCAGCGGTGCGGCCGCGGTCGCTAATCCAGGCCGGCGGGTAGAGTTTGAAGAAGAAGAACAGGAACGCCGGAACGGCGGCCTTTTCGGCGAACGTCTCACAGCGAAGCCTGACCATCAGGGAGACAAAGTCCCAACCGGATTCAGCCTTCGCGACAAGACTCGAAAGTGTGCCGGGGGAGTGGACGACGTCGGCGTCGGTGAACCAGTACCAGTCGGGCTGGAAGGACGCGGCGCGGCGGATTCCCTCGGAGAGCGCCCAGAGTTTTCCAGTCCAGCCAGGAGGAAGCGGCGGGGCGGGGACGACCTCCAACAGGCCGGACTTTCCGGCGTCACGAGCGGCGCCTAGGGCGGAATGGGCACTGTCGTCGGTGCTGTGGTCGTCCACGAGAAAAACCTGGAAGGGGCCCGGGTAGTCCTGCCGTAGCACCGAGGTGACCGCGGCGGCGAGGGAGACGGCTTCATTGCGCGCGGGGATGATGACGGCGACTCGGGGCGGGGAATTGGACGGACGGGCGTCGAGGCGCTCCTCACGCATGCGCCAGAAGCCTCCGCGGGCGAGCAGAAGGTAGAGCCAGATCGAAAGCGTGAACGCGGCGCCGAGAACCACCCGGTCACCAGACCCGGCAGGCATTCTCCCGCACCATGGGGTCGCCGGGCTTGCAGCCGAAGGCGTCGCGGAACTCGGGCGAGTTCGCCACCACGCCGATGACACGATAGCGGCCAGGCGAATGCGGGTCCGTCAGCGCGCGCAGCCGCGAGATCTGATCCGTTGCGTTCTGACACCAGACCTGCGCGTAGCCGATGAAGAAGCGCTGTTCGGGCGTGAAGCCGTCGATGGTCTTCTTGCCCCCCTCATCGGTAAGCGTGTCCATGAGCGCCGAATGCGCGAGTCGCAGGCCGCCGTTGTCCGCGACGTTTTCTCCGAGGGTCAGCTTTCCATTGAGACGGACTTCGCCCTTGTCGTCTTTGACGGCGACGTACTGAGAATACTGCTCATCGACACAGGCGGCGCGCTTGTCGAATTCCGTCGCATCCTGTTCGGTCCACCAGTCGGTGAGATTGCCGGACGCGTCGAACTTACGGCCCTGGTCGTCGAAGCCATGGGTAAGCTCATGGCCGATGACGAGGCCGACGGCGCCGAAGTTCACCGGGTCGTCGATGGTCC
>JAEHDI010000854.1 GCA_016880505.1 Bryobacterales bacterium
ACTGCTTCGCCAGCCCCTCGAAGACGGCTCGGTGACCATCGCCCGCGCCAACATGACGCTCTCCTTCCCCGCCAACTTCATGCTCGTTGCGGCGATGAATCCGTGTCCGTGCGGTTTCCACGGCGACGCCACGCGCGAGTGCCGCTGCACCGGCGGCATCATCCAGCGTTACCTCGGCAAGATCAGCGGGCCGCTGCTCGACCGCATCGACCTCCACGTCGAGGTGCCGGCTGTCGCGTATAAGGAGATGCGCAGCCAGGCCGCCGGCGCGACCTCGGCCGAGATGCGCGAGCGAGTCCAGTGCGCCCGGCGGATTCAGCGGGCGCGCGGCTTCTACAACTCCCGCATCCCCGCGCGGATGCTCCGCAAGCTTTGTGAGCTCGACGACGCCGGCGAGCGTACCCTCGAAATGGCCGTCCGCCGCCTCGGCCTCTCCGCCCGCGCCCACGACCGCGTCCTGAAGATGGCTCGCACCATCGCCGACCTCTCGGAGTCCCAATCCGTCACCGCCAAGCACGTCGCCGAAGCCGTCCAATACCGCAGCCTGGACCGGAATTACTGGAGCTGATTGACCGCTTGTGAAAGTCGTGTATGTTGAAGAGGAAGGCGCCGTGATCACGGTGACAGCGTATGCGTACTACGGCGACTGGGGAGCTGAAACGTGACGATCACGTACCATAGAACGTCCGACCTTCTGCACATCTGCCTGGACCCGGATGCCCGGCAGGTGGTCAATAAGGATGTCTCGGAAGACGTTGTTGTGGAGTTGGGCGAGAACGATCGCATTGTCGGCATCGAGATTCTGGATGCCTCCAAAAGGATCGACCTGGCGCGCGTCTTGAGCCTCGACTACGCTGAAGTCGCCTAGCCTCCCTCCCACAACCGTCCCCTGAAGATGGCCCGCACTATCCCCGACCTCTCAAACGTAGCGGAACCGATGGAGTGGAGGTAGTCTGGGGTTCTCGTACCCGGAGGGGGCAGAGCTAGCCCCTCCTAGGTCGACGGATCCGCTCGGACTGAAACCAGAGAAAAGACGGTTCCCCAAAGGGGTTTGAGATATAATCGCCCGTGGCTTTGAAGCTAAAACGGCAATCCCGGATGGAACCAATCGTGAAGAACGTCATGCTGTTGCTGGGCTTGTCATTCGCCGTCGGGTCGATGGCGTTCGCACAACCAACGGCGCTGCCCATCAAAGTCAGCGAGAACGGCAGGTACTTTGTAGACCAGAACGGCAATCCGGTGTTCTGGTTAGGCACCACGCAATGGGAACTGTTCCACGGGTTTACCCAGGAGGACGCCAGAGTCATTCTCGAAGAATCCAGGAAGAATGGTTTCACGTTTGTCCAGGTCAAGCTGATGGGCGGCGGCGACGGCACAAAGCCCAACGTATACGGACAGAAGGCCTGGATCGACGATGATCCTCTCATGCCGAACGAGGCGTATTTCAGGAATGTGGATGCCGTGATACGGATGGCCCGCGACAACGGCCTGGTCATTCTGCCGAGCGTCTACCATCAGTCCTACCGGAAGCACATCACCGTGGAGAAGGCCCGCCGTTGGGCCAAGTGGTTGGCCCAGCGGTACAAGGACGCACCGAACATCGTCTGGACCATGACGCCCGAAGCCCGGCAGGATTTTGTGCCGGTTATTCGGGAACTGGCCGCGGGTCTCCGCGAGGGTGACGGAGGTCGCCACCTCATCAGCTTGAAACCGGATCCCTCACCCTACTCCTCCAGCTTCCTCCACGCCGAGAGCTGGCTGGATTTCAACTCGATGCAGACCTGGAACGCCGTCAAGCTGATCTATCCCATGGTGGCTCACGATTACAATCTCAAGCCTGCTAAGCCGGTCCTCATGGCCGAAGGCGCGTATGAAGCGGGCTTCGAGTATGGCTTCGACGTTACTCCATTATGGGTTCGCCGCCAGGCTTATTATTCCTACCTTGCCGGATCTCACCATACCTATGGTCACAACGCGAGTTGGCGTGTTCTCCCAACCTGGAAGGAAGCCTTGAATGCGCCCGGTGCCGTTCAAATGGGCGTGCTCAAGAAGATCTTCGCCGCACGCAAGGAGTGGTGGCTGCTGGTTCCGGATCAGTCGCTGTTTGCGTCGGGAGGGCGCGCCGGCGACTGGCCTCTTCCCAGAGAGTTCGCGAATCAGGAGGAGCGGCGTGCCTATGTCCGCGATCTGGGCCCATTTGAATCGGCGGGCGGGCAGCCCACCGGTAACGAATTGCTTCACCTGGCGGCACGGCATCAAAACGGCAAATGGGCCATGTTTTATCTGGCGGACAAAGCTACCTTCTCCGTGAATCTGAGCAAGCTGAACGTACCCAGGGTCAACGTGTTTTGGATCAACCCAATCACCGGTGATCCGAAGCCGGTGGGACAGGAATCGAATACCGGCGTGAAGTCTTTTTCAACGCCGGACGGCTGGGAAGACGCGCTACTGATTCTGGAGGCCGCCGACAGCCCCGCAATTCCGCAGCGCTGAGATCGCTGCACACTCTTACCCGGCTGGAACACGGATGGGCATTGAGCGCACGCGCTTCCCGCACAGCCGCCGGGTCCAACAAGCGATTCTCGAGATGCGGAGTTTCTTCCTGAAGGTCCTCTATTGAGTTAGCCCCGGACGAGCTGGGAGGGGAGGGGTCGTCGTCCGGGTCCATGTCCGGGGCGTTGTCCGGACCTGGGCCGGTCGTGCCGGGGGGTGTTCCTTCTTCATGCTCTTGCGGAGGGTGTAGAGGCGGAACTCGAAGAGGCCGGCCTCGATGGAGCGGATGCGGGCGAG
>JAEHDI010000855.1 GCA_016880505.1 Bryobacterales bacterium
GAGACACAGAGAAAAAACAATTGGGTCTCCGTGTCTCTGTGACTCTGTGGCTTGTGACGATGTGTGTTGCCGCGCTAACAGTTACCAACGCAGAGTGGGGATTCCGGGGACGAACGGTCCAGACCCGCGCGAAAGCGGCATGCCCGCTTTTTACATGGACGACTACTCGGCCCTTGGCAACCCGGAAGGATGGAACCCCCTGTTCCGGAATGACCAGTCCTACACGGCGAACGTCAATGCAAGCTTAATGAAGGGCTCTCACGAGATCCGGTTTGGCTTCGACTTTGTTCACCATCTGATGAACCACTGGCAGCCGGAGTTGGGAGAAGGTCCACGCGGCGCGTTCTATTTCTATAATTCGGTGACGGCTCTCAACCCCGAAGCTCTCGAAGGCACGGTGGGATTTCAGGGAGACACTCCATCGTTTGAGAACAGTTGGAACGGGCTGGCGGGGTTTCTGCTTGGCGCGTCCAGTCAGACCGGGAAGAGTAGCCAGTTCATCAAGATGGACAGCCTCGAGAACCAGTACGCTCTCTACATTCGTGACCGCTGGCGCGCCACGTCCAAGCTGACCCTGAACCTGGGCTTGCGGTGGGAGCTGTACCCCAACCGGAGGCGCTCCGCCGGCTTGGGCATCGAATCGTACGACCCCACCACCAACGAAGTCTTGGTTGGCGGGAAGGGTGGTATCCCCAGAGACAGCGGAGTGGGCTACAGCAAGAAGCTCTTTGCACCTCGCATCGGTTTCGCGTATCAAGCGACGAATTCCACTGTGATCCGTAGCGGTTACGGCATCACCTACCACTCGCATCCCTGGGGTGCACAAGCGTTGCGTGGTTGGTACCCGCTGACGATTGTTGCGGTCTTCTCCGGCACCAACGGCTACCAACCCATCACCACGAGCCCCAGTTACGTGGACGCGGGCGTCCCCAACGAACCGCTCGGCTCCGATGTTGGTATTCTACCGATCTGCTGCCCGGACATCAGCCAGGGGAGGCTTCCGCTGCCGGAGGTCAGCGAGATGGGCTACCCGGTGGCCAACCGAGAGATGCGCCGGGGCTACATCCAGTCGTGGAACTTCATCATCGAGCAGAAGCTGGCGGGCCAGTTCGTGACTTCCGTTGGATACGTCGGGACGGCATCCGTGAACGGTTTCGCGTTTCTGGACATCAATGCCTCGCAGATTCCCGGTTCCGGGGATGACGGGCGCCCGCTCTTTGCACAATTCGGACGCACTGCGGCAACCAGGGAGTGGGACGGCCGCACGCACAGCAACTACCACTCGCTGCAAGCCACCATCAACCGGCGTCTCGCAGGCGGCCTGCTCCTCAAAGGTGCTTACACCTACTCGCACGCCATCGATCAAGCTCCCTACTCTGACTGGACGGAATTTCGTTGGAACGCGTCGAGCGTGTTCGATCGTAACCGCGCCTCGGCGGACCACAACATCCCCCACATATTCCAGCTTGCTTATGTGTATGAACTCCCCTTCGGCAGGACCAAGCAGTGGGCTACAAGCGGCGCGGCCAACACCATCCTGGGCGGCTGGCAGATCAACGGCATCTTCAGTGCCTACAAGGGGAGGCAGTACAACCTCACCGCTTCCGGGGCATCGTTGAACATGCCGGGAAACCAGCAGACCCCGGACCAGGTCAATCCGACGGTGGCCAAGCTCGGCAATGTTGGCGATGATGGGACCTTTTTCGACATTACCGCATTCGCGCGGCCCACGGGGGCCCGGTTCGGCACCGTGGGTCGCAACACGATGCGTGGCCCCGGTGTGGTGAACACGGACCTAAGCCTCTTCCGCACCTTCAAACCAATGGAAAAGCTCAGCGTGCAAGTCCGGGCGGAGGCGTTCAACTTGAGCAACACGCCGCACTTCAGCAACCCCAACGGTAATCGCAACAGCTCGAACTTCGGGAAGGTCCTCTCCACGCAGTCCGCGGATGCACTCGGGCGCTCCCGTGAGTTCCGCTTCGGCTTGCGTCTGAGCTTCTAGCCTTAATGCTCACCTGTCAACTGGGCGCGGGCTGCAATGCCCGCGCCCTACACGTTACTTCTTCCCCGATCCTTGGCGAAGCGTCACGATGCGGTCGGCCTTGAGGGTTTCGAACCGCTCTTCGGAGCCATCGGGCCAGTGGACTAGCACCGCTTCGATGTCGGCCTGATCTCCCAGTCCGAAGTGCGCGCGTACATCATTCGCGCTGAGATAACTGGAATCGGTAGCTACGCGGCGCCAGAGGACGTCTTGGCCGCGCCGGATCACCGCAACGCGTGAACCGATGCCGAACCGGTTCGTCTTCGGCGACTCGAGCTTCACCGTGAGCCAGTGCCGCCGGCCGCCTGCCTGGTTGCGAAGCAGCCGCACGGGTCCGTTGGTATTCGTGACAACCATGTCCATCGCGCCGTCATTGTCGATATCTCCGAAAGCGGCTGCTCTACTGATTTCGTCAATCTGAAATACCGGGCCGCCAGACTGCGACGTCTCGCGGAAACGCTTTCCGCGACCCTCGTTATGGAATAGCTGCTTCCGCTGAGCATAGGGAGAGACATCACTGCGCTCGGATCCCAAGATCGTGACGCCGCCATTGGCAATGAATAGATCGAGCCAGCCGTCCTTGTCGTAATCGAACCATTGCGTACCGAAGCCGGTGTTGGCGAACGTCGGTTGCAGCAAGCCGAACTGGACGGTCACATCATCAAATTGGCCCCGCGTGTCGCCGCGGTGCACTGTCACGCCTTCGCGCGTCAGGTTCGTCACGAGCAACACCTGGGCCCCGCTGTTCTCGACGTCGGCGAGTGTCACTCCCATCCCTGCCTTGGCCAGCCCCTCCATGCTGTAGGCAACGCCCATTTCCAGCGCCGATTCACGGAACGTGCCGTCGCCTTGATTCAGCCAAAGCCGATTGGCCGCGGTGTCGTTCGCGACGAAAATATCAGTGCGGCCGTCGCCGTTGAAGTCGGCACAAACGACGCCTAGCGCCGGTCCATAAGAACTGCTGATACGCGACGCGTCCGAGACGTCCTCGAATTTGCCGTTTCGCATGTTTCGAAACAGGCGGCACGGCACTGCACGGTACGCCTTGGGCGTGCAGTAGCTGGGCGCACCGGCCGGCGAAGAGCAGGCACGGTTCCCCTCGACAGTGAAATCGACGTAGTTACAGACGAACAGATCGAGATAACCGTCGCCATCGAAGTCGACCCAGGCGGCGCTCGTCGACCAGCGAGGATCGTCGACGCCCGCCTCCTGGGTGACGTCGGTAAACGTGCCGTTGCCGTTGTTGTGATAGAGCACGTTGTGGCCGAAGTTCGTGACGTAGAGATCGAGAAGACCGTCGTTGTCGTAGTCCCCGACTGCGACACCCATCCCGTATCCGACGTGGCCTACGCCCGCCTTCTCGGTCACATCCACAAACCGTAATTCACCCGTTTCGGCCAGCAGATTCTTGAATAACCGGTTGCCGGGCTTCCAGCCGGGCGGGGGCGGCGAGAGCAGCTTCCCGGTTAAGTCCAGGCGTGTGCCCTGGACAAGATAAATATCGAGGTCGCCGTCGTTGTCGTAGTCGAACAGGGCCACGCCGGCGCCCATGATTTCGGGCATGTAATGGCGCCCGGTGGCGCCATTGAAATGATGGAAGTCGAGGCCTGCTTCGGCCGCTACATCGCGGAAAAGCGGCGGCTCGCCGGCTCGGGCGCCCACCAGCGGAACACTCCCGGCAATGCCCGTGGCAGCAAGCGTTTTGAGGACGTCGCGGCGGGAAGCGCGTCCGCTCATCGCTTACCGCCAAACATCTTCAGATCGCGCTCGATGCTGCTCAGCAGTTGTACCTGGCCGCGCGCAACAGCGGCATCGCGTGCTCGCCCGTAGTAGCTGAGCGCGTGTTCCCGATCCCCAGCGCGTGCGTACGCCGCCGCGAGTGCATACAGATAGAGCGGGGTCTGGTCGTCTTCCGGCGTCAGTGCCCTCAGTAACTGTTGAATCGCCTCGTCGTACTTCTCCTCATTGACCAGAATGCGGGCGAGGTGGAAGCGCGCCAGCGGGTAATCGGGCTTGTTCGCGATCGCGTTGCGGAACTCCCTGGCTGCATCGTTCAGCCGCCCATTTAATTCGTAGACCGCCCCGAGGTTGTTGTGCGCCTCGGCGTAGTAGGGGTTAATCTCGACAGCGCGACGGAAAGCCTCCTCGGCTTCGCGATACGCCTGGCGCTTGGACATCAGAACGCCATAGTTGTACCAGGCATCCGGCCGGCCCGGACTTAGCCGCGTTGCGGCCTCGAAATGCTCTTTTGCCCGCGCCGCGTCGCCCGTGCGTCCGTAGAGCGAGATCAGGTTGATGTGGACCTGGACATTGCCGGGATCGATGGCCAGAGCTGCTTCGTGCTCGCGGATCGCCTCATCGAGCTTGCCTTCCTTCTCGAAGGCTCCGCCACGCCGTAGGTGAGTGTGTACGCCTTGGTTCAGTTCGAGAGTGCGCTGGAGCACCGCGTCATGGAGCGGCGGCTCGGCCGAGGGATCTTTCAAGTATGCGGCGGCATGCTCTTCCGCTTCCGTGCGCTTGCCCAGCTTCCGGAGTTCGCCGGCCAGCGCGAAATGCGCGGCGCCGTACGGTGGAAACAAATCGCAGGCTTTGATATACGACTGGGCTGCCGCTTCGTGCTCGCCCTTCGCCGCTTGCACGCGGCCAAGGCCGTACCTGGCCTGAGGACAGTCAGGATGCGCTTCGACGATGTGCCGGTACAGCATGCCTGCTTCGTCCCAATTGCCGGTTGCAGTTAAGCTCTGGCCGAGACGCAGTTCCGCGGCAAGGTCGCCGGGCCGGAGTTGGAGCGCCTTCCGGAATGATTTCACGGCGCCATCAAAGTCGCCTTGCTGCATCAATAAGACGGCGCCCAGATAGACC
>JAEHDI010000099.1 GCA_016880505.1 Bryobacterales bacterium
ATGGCGACGCTCATCATCTCGCCCTCGAACGGCATACTCGGTACCAAGGAAACGCTGCTGCTGGACGCGGGCAACCTGAATCCGCCGGGCCGTGATGCAGAGCGCGTCGTTGCGGCGATGAAGGACGCGGGCGTCGAGTGGATCGACACGCTCGTTGTTTCGCATTACCACGGAGACCACGTGGGCGGGGTTGCGGCACTGGCCGACAAGGTGCCGATCCGACGCGTGCTGGATCCCGGGGCATTCATACCCGAGCAGAACGCCAACCGCGAGGCGGGCTATCTCTCGTACGTGCCGATTAGACAGAACTCGCACGTGGTGACTCCGAGACCCGGAACGAAGATTCCAGTGGCAGGTCTCGAGGTTCACGTGGTGTCGTCTGCCGGCGATTTGCTGATGGCCCCTCTTCCCGGTGTTCGCCGCGCGAACAACCCGCTGTGCTCGAACGCACAACGGAGGGCGCAGGACCCTACGCCGAACAATGCCGAGAGCATCGGTGTGGTCGTCGAGTTCGGCCGCTTCAGGTACCTCGACCTCGCAGATTTGACCTGGAACCAGGAAGTGGAGCTGGTGTGCCCAGCCAACTTGCTTGGTACCGTCTCGGTCTACCGCACCAGCCGTCACGGAACGGAGTGGTCCGGAGCACAGGCGCTCGTGCATACGGTCCGGCCGCGAGTCGCCGTCATGAACAACAACCCGACCAAAGGCGGCGTGCCCGGGACATTCCAAGTCGTGAAGAGCTCTCCGGGGCTAGAGGACTTCTGGCAGCTGCATTACTCGGACAACGTTGGCAAAGAGGTCAACTCGCCGGAGCAGTTCATCGCGAATTTCACGGGGGACGGTGATGCTGGGCATTACATCAAACTGTCCGCCCGCAACGACGGCAGCTTCACGGTGACGAACGCCCGGAACCGGTTTACGAAGGAATACCCCGCGGCCGCGCCGGGAGTCGTGACGTCGAGCCGCTAGATCGAAGCTGGAACTAGAATGTCGCGTGACGAGAGAAAGGCAGCGCAGTTATGTCGATTAAGACGAAGCTCATTTTCATTCTGATTTGTGGTGTCGCTCTGACATCGATCCCGGCGCGGGCCCATCATTCCTTTGCCGCGGAATTCGACATTGATAAGCCGGTCAAGCTGCAGGGCATCCTGACTCGTATGGATTGGGTCAATCCGCACGGGTGGATTTACATCGACGTCAAAGAGGGTGACGGCAAGGTCGTCAACTGGGCGATCGAAGCGGGTGGACCGACGGCGTTGTTGCGGCGTGGTCTCCGCAAGACTGACTTTCCGGTTGGCAGCGAGGTCATGGTCGACGGTTATCGCGCCAAGAGTGGAGCGCCACGGGCTAACGGCCGAACGGTGACGTTCAAGGACGGCCGCAACTTCTTCCTTGGCGCGTCGGATACTCCAGGGGCCCCACCGAGCAACTGACGCGGCTCCTGTCGTCTTGACCCCGCGATCGCATTACGCTACGGTTCGTGCAAATGGGGTCCAGATCGCTGCCAGAACGATACATTCTGCTTCCG
>JAEHDI010000856.1 GCA_016880505.1 Bryobacterales bacterium
CTCACCTTCCAGGTCGGCCCGACCGTGTACCGCGGCCTGTGGGTCGTCGACGGCCATTTCATCCTTGAAGCTGCTCGCTACCTCGGCTACGACGCCGAAGCGCAGCAGGGCCTGGAGGCGACCTGGGCGCGGCAGGACGCTGAAGGAGGCATCTTCGCCGGCGGTGGCCGCGAGCATTGGAAGGACACCGGCATCGCCATGTTCACGCTGGTCCGGCAGGCCGAGTTGAGTGGGAACTGGGACTACTTTCGCGCGATGCAGCCCCAGATTCTGCGCGGTGTCCGTTTCCTCGCGGCGCTGCGCGACAAGGCGAAAGCCGAGGGCAGCGCCAACGGCCGTTACGGTCTGCTCGCGCGCGGTTTCCCCGACGGCGGCATCGCCGGCCTGCGTTCGGAGTTCACGAACACCCTGTGGGCGCTTGTCGGTCTGAAAGCCGTTGTAGAAGCGTCGCAAAGGCTGCGGTTGACGGGGTTCGAAGAGGCGAACTCGCTCCACGATGGGTTGCGCCGCGCCCTCTCCGCTGCCATGCGCGAGGAGATGCGCCGCCACACGCGCGGTTTCGACTACTTGCCGATGCTGATGAAGGAAGACCCGCAGTGGTCGGCCGAAAACAAGTGGCAGCAACCCCGTCCGCAGGGTGCGCAGTGGGCGCTCTCGCAGGCTATCTATCCCGGCATCTTATTCGAAAAAGACGACCCGGTCGTGCGCGGTCACATCGCCCTGATGCAGGCCTGCACGCAGGAAGACGTCCCGGCCGAAACCGGCTGGATTCAGCACGGTGGCCTCTGGAACTACGGCGCCGCCTTCGTCGCCCACGCGTACCTTTGGGCGGGCCTCGCGGACTGGGCACGGCTCACATTCACCGGCTTCCTGAACCACGCGACGCCGCTTTATTGCTGGCGTGAGGAACAACCGCTTCGCGGAGCAATGGCAGCCGGCTACGTCGGCGACATGCCGCACAATTGGGCGAGCGCCGAATGTGTCCTCTATCTGCGGCACATGCTGGCGCTCGAGGACGGACCGGCCCTGCGGCTGCTTCCCGGCATCGGTGACCCCGAGCTGACCGCGGCGGCGCCCTGCACGATCACGGCGTCGCCGACGCGGTTCGGCCGCGTGAGCCTTTCTCTGGAACCACTTCCCCGCGCCGCGGGCTGGCGCTTGAGTTTCCAGCGTCAGGACGGCCCGACTCCGGATGCAGTCCAGTTGCCGGCCACCCTCGGATCCCGGCTCATGTCGGCGAAAATTTCGGGAGCGGCGTTGAAGCGCGAGGGCGCAGCGATTTCCGTGGAGCCCGGCGCGCGCTCCTGGACATGTGTCTGGAAGGCCGGGTGATACCCGCTACCAATACCACTTGAGCCGCACTCCGACGCTCCGCGGTTGCACGAGCCGTGTCCCCACGAAGATCGACTGAAAGTTGTAAAGGGCGGTCCGGTTCATCAGGTTCGACACCTGGAGAACCACCTCCCACGTGCGACGGTCATCCCTGACGCGCTCGTAGCCGACAGCCATGTCCACCAGGGTCCTGGGTCTCACGCGCGGCGGATTGGCGCCGAGATCGACGTACGGCAGCAGGTCCGCGTAGTCCGGATCCGCGGCCACAACTTTCGGATCCGACGGATTCGTGACCAGGCCGCTGTCGTATCGAGTGGAAGCCGTCGTCCAGATGCCCTTGTGCGGCCGGTAAGTGACGACGCCCTGCACGCCCAGTTTCTGGTCGTGATCGATCACGAACGGTCCTGATCGGAGGAGATCGATCGCCGTGTTTCCCAGAAAAAGCCCGCCCGTGAACGGCGGCGTCACCAGCACGCTGTAATGCGTGAAGCTTACCGACCCCGAAAACCTCCGGAACTCCGGCACCGCGATCCTTCCCTCCGCGCCGCGCACCTTCGCCCTCGCCAGCGCTGTCGGGAAGATGATGCCTGTATTGAAAAAGTTGTCATTGTCGTGCAGATTGCGGATGTCCTTCCGGAAGTACATGACATTGACGCTGACCTTGCCGAACAGCGGCTGCTGGACGCCGGCCTCGTACACGTTCTGCCGCTCGGGCGGAATCGGAATGAGCGCCCCGCCGAGCCTCGCCCGCACTTCAGGCGGCACCAGCACGCTCGACCGCTCGGAATTCGACAGCAGCAGGTTCTCGTTGACCGGTGTCTGATAGATGCGATTGTACGAGGCGCGGAAAACCGTCCCGGTCCTCTTCACATTCCAGGCTGCGCCGAGCCTCGGCTGAAACTGGCCGCCCTCCACCAGGAACGCATACCGGTCATAGCGGAACCCGAGGTTCAGGAGCATCGGTCCTACCCGAAACTTATCCTGCGCGAACCCGGAATAGAGGTCCCCGGACGCACGGTCTGAAAACTGAAACAGGCTGCCGCCGCGGCTCAGGTCGAAGTCCTCCAGAGTGGGGATGAATCGGTCCGAACCCGGCGGATTGAACCTCGCATCCGTAATGCCGAAGCTGAAGTTCTCGCTCACGGGGAAGTGCTGGTAGTCGAATCCGAAACGAAGCTCGTGAGGGCCTTGGATCAGGCTCATCCGGTTCGCGACCGTGACGTTCGAGAGGTGCCGCGCCTGCGCCGCTGTCACCGGAGTATCGCCCGCGCTCGGGAAAAGCTGCGCCACGGAAGTGCGGTAGGACGCCGTCGTGTCAAGCGTGGCCGAGGATCCGATCACGTGGATGTATCCCAGCGAAATCGAGGCGTCGCGCAGCAATTGGCGCTGGTCCTGGCCACTCACGTGCTGCGATCGCAAGTTCGCGAGCTGGAAGCCCGACCGGGCCACCATCGCGTTGAGCCTCAGGAAATCCGCCGGGCCGTGCTGGTAATCGAGCCGCGCAAAGGCTCTCTCCGCATTCCCGCCGTTATGGAGGTTGTCGATCGATACCTGGTCCAGGAAGCGGTTGCTCTTCTGCGCCGAGATCGAAGCGAAGTAGCCGAACCGTTCGGTTTGCCCGCCGAACTGCGTCACGTTGGCAGCATGGTCGAACTGAGCCGCGCTCACTTCCGTGCTGCCGAAGAAGCGCCGCCCCGAATTCAACCCTGACCTTGTCGTGATATTCGCCACACCGGACACCTTCGACCCGTACTCAGCCGGAATGTTCCCCGTGTGCAACTCGATCGTCTGCACAATCGCGCTGTCAATGCCGTTCCCAAACGCCCCGGTGAGCTGGTCGCTGATCGGCATCCCGTCAATCACATACGTCATCTGGTTGTGTGCCCCGCGCGGATGGATCGCTCCGTTGGCGTCGGCGGCGAAGCCGGGGAAGCTCAGCAGCACGGATTCGAGCGCGCGGCTGCCGACGGGGATTGCCATCCGTTCGATCTGCGCCAGGTTCAACTGGGTCCGCGTGCCCGTCGCCTCCGTATCCACCAATTGCACCGTCTCAAAAGCGCTCACCGCGATCCGTTCCGCTACGTCCGCCAGTGCCAGCCGGATTTCCAGTTCCACCGGCAGGTTCGAGCGCAAGGCTACGGTTTGCCGCTTCACGGCGAAGCCCTCTTTCGTCGCCGTGAGCACGTACTCCTGGAACGGGATGTTTTTGATCGAGAAGGCGCCGTCCTCCGGTGTCCGGGTCGTCTCGGCGTACCCGGTGAGTGCGTTCTCGATCGTGACCGCGGCTCCGCCGACGTTCGCTCCCGTCGGGTCCTGCACCCGCCCCCGCAACGTCGCTGTCACCTGCGCACCCAGAGAAAGCGGCAACAAAAGAAGAAGTGTTCCTGCAAGCCATCCCCGCATGTTCGTTAATTGTAGTTTACCCAGAAATATGAACCTCAGTTTAAGTCATTCGTGAATGGAATGCAACCCCGCAGCGATACACTGGGCAAATGTTTCTTGGCCATCTTGCGGTCGGCTTTGCGGCCAAACGGCTTGCTCCGTCCACTTCGCTCGGAACACTGTTTGCGGCCTGCGAATGGATCGACCTCGTATGGCCGGCCTTCCTGCTCGCCGGTTGGGAACAGGTGAGGGTGCATCCCGGCGATACGGCCTTCACGCCGCTGGAATTCGTCTCCTACCCGTTCACCCACAGCCTTCTGATGGCCGCTGCGTGGGCGGTTGCCTTCGCTGTGGTGTACGCGCTTCGCACCCGCAAGACGCGCGCGGCTCTGGTGTGCGGAGGTGTGGTGCTGAGCCACTGGTTTCTGGATTGGCTCACGCATCGCCCCGACTTGCCGCTCGTCCCGGGCGGCCGGACATTTGGAGCGGGTCTCTGGAGCTCCGTTCCGGCGACACTGATCCTCGAGTTGACGATGTTCGCCGCCGGAGTTGTGGCCTACACACGCATGACACGCGCCCGGGATCGTAAGGGCTTGTTCGGGCTAATCGCTCTCATAGGTTTTCTTGCGGCGGTTTATGCCGCCAACGTCTTCGGCCCGCCCCCGCCGGATGAGTCCTCGGTGGCTTGGGCCTCTCTGTCGCTGTGGCTTCTCCCCTTC
>JAEHDI010000857.1 GCA_016880505.1 Bryobacterales bacterium
CCGACTGAGTAAAACTGGGTTGTCCGCGTGTAGGGGTTTGCCACGCTCTTTGACAAGACACCAATGGCTCGTTCAAGGGTCAGATTGAGCGGCGCTTCGCGGTCCACGCAATCGCCGTTCACCGGCAACGCGTCCGAGGCGATGTATGGGTTTCCGTCCTTATCCAGCAGTTCCACCCGCGCCGGCGTGGGCTGTCCTCCCACATCATCGACAATGGTCAACTCGAGTGTTCCGGGGCTCCTTGTTTGATACCCGGCAAGCAAAAGCGACCCGAGGAACACCGCCGCGACCAAAGTTCTCGATGCCCATCCAGACCGTGAGGTCGTCGACCGATTCGTCTCATCCATGAGGATCTCCGAGGTTCTGGCCGCCATCGATTGTACATCTGGTCATTCACTTCCGGGCCTTGCCGAGCGGGCGCGAGGCTGACGATGCCGGCGCGCGTTCCGCGAAACCGGCCGTCAGTCGAAACGTCAGCACCTGCCACGGCGCGATTGAACCCGAGAGGTGACCGCGTTCGAGCGGCATGCCGGAGATGTCCGTCTCGATGTGCGTGACACGCGTGGCGTTTGCGATCCCGCCGTTCAAAGCGAGAGTGAAGTCCCGAGGCGCCGCCGAGAGATGCCAGAGGCGTACAATGACACCCTTCGAAATGCCTTCTTCGGCGGGTTTTAGCGCCCACAGCAGGACCTCTCGCTGGGGAAGGCTCAGCAGCGAGTGCGACTTCTCCGGGTAAGCGTCACCCCCGGTTACAGCCGCCGCGACCAGCGGATTCTGGTGTTCAAGCGCGAATGTCATCGCCTCGGCCGCGTCAAACTTCGTGTGCGCTGTCAGCGCGAACTGTTGCAGGAAGTAGGAGTCCCCACCTTGCTCCGGAATACCCAGGTTCGGACCGTCGACCTGGCCGCCGGCGAGCACCGAGATCTGGGGAGTGGAAGTGTCGAGACGGGATATCCCATCCTTCACCGAACTTGAGCCGAGCTTCATGAACGCCAGATCGGCGTTGGACAGCGTGACGCCGGCACCGTCGGCGCCGCTCATGGCCGCGAAGTGATTCAGGGTGAGCCAGTCCAGCCGCGCATGTACCGGCGAGTAGTGGCCGCCATCGTTCGCCAGCCTCGCGCGAATGATGGCGCCCACCTCTTCGTGCCACACGTCTGGTGATTCCAGATTGAAGCCGAAAGCCCAGGAAAGGACGCCGGAGAAATTCTGGGTGATCTCGTTGGCGATATCGATCCTGTTCACATCGCGGTATAGGGTGATCCTTGTGGTTCGGGCCAAAGGCGCGCGAGCTTGCGCCTTAAGAGTGACCGACACGGGTCCGGCGTTTTCGATCGCCAACTCACCCTCAGCCGGTCCGAGGTCGTTGATTGAGCGGCCGGCGATGGTCCGGGCGAACTCGCGGTTTCCGCGCGTTTTGTCGATGAGGCTGGTGATGGCTCCGTTGGGGTCCACCGCCAGCCGGTAAAAAGCATTCTCCAACACCCGGTCCCGGACCGTGGGAGCGCCGGATGATGTTCGCGACGAGCCGGGACGGATTTCCAGCACCCGGTACCCGACCGGAGGGACGTCGGCCGCCAGGACCCGCAGCCGCTTGCGGCCTTTGGCATAGGTTCTCCAGTCGGTCGTGACCACTTGCGATGGAAGTTCGACGCCGCCCTCCAGGTCGATGACGCGGACCTCCGGCGGCCCGTCATACGGTAAGTCCACAACATCGGTTCGCGTCCAGCTCAGGGGGTTGAACACGTAGAAACGGGGGTTGGATCCCTGACGGTGAATCAAAGCCCCGAGCGCATAGGCGGCGTCGGATTCCAACCGGCCGGCGTAGTCCTCGATTTCCCCGGCCAGCTTGCGACCCCACTCGGCGCGCGCGGAACGCGTGACAGGGCCGTCGCTGGTCCAGTTGTGTTCCCAGAAGAGGCCGAGATTGAGGAACGCCAGGTCCCGTGCGCTCTCTCGGCCATTGAGAAAGTTCGGGCGCTTCAGACTCACCAGGGTCGCCAGCGCCTCTGCAGTGCGCAATTTCTCGACGGATCGGCGGACGCGAGCCGATACCTCCGCCACCGACGCAGTGTATAGGTCCCACTCGTTACCGAAGGCGGCCGAGAATGCCGGCAGTTGCTTTCCGTACGTCGCTTCGAAATCACGGAAGAAATCCTCCTCGTTCGAGACGATCACTTTGTGTTCCGGCGTGGTCGTTTCCCGCGCTGCGGCTACCACCTCCTGATCGAGAGTCTTGAGGCGGTCCCAACCCTTCCCGAAGATGCCGATCACACGGTAAGGCCAGGCGGATTGAAACCTCGGGTCGGTTTCCACGAAGCGCAGTGAGGCCGCGGGATCGAAGGCTTCGGCGTACCCGCCGATGCATTTGTTGGCCGTCTCGCTTTTCTGGAACAGGGAGTTCCACTTCATGAGAATGCGGCTGTTATCCGGCCCCTGCCACCAATAGATCTCGTGCGGGCGCAGCGTATGCCGGATGGGAGCCATGCGGCTGGCGCATCCGCAAATGCCGCGCCAACTATAGCGGGCGCCGGAGCCAGCCCACAGCGCCCCCAGCCCGTAAGGTAGAGTCTGGTTCTCCATGGCAACGGCGAGCGGGAAACGAATGCCATGGCGGCGCTCCACGCGGCCGGAGTAGTACATTCCGCGGAGAATGGCCTCCAGAGGCGTTCCGCCATAGCAGGACACGAGCGTGTTTAACGGCACGCTGATGTGCCCGTCGCGCACGCGCCGCAGAAACCGCTCGAACTGGGCCGGCGGTTTGTTTTTCTCGTAGATCCACATCCACAAGCTGCCGTCGCAGTTCCAGCGGCTTTGGTGTTCAGGTGGGTTCGACGCGGTCTTGTCCGCCTGGTCCAGATAGTAATCGAGCGTTTCCAGGAAAGCCTGCCGATATGTCTCCTCGTCGGCGGACCAAACATAATCGGTATGGTCGTCCGGGGCGATGTAGATGCGGCGTTGGCCCAGCGGAGCGCCAGACACGAGCGGCAGCACGGCCATGAGCGACTGGACAAGGAGCGTTGCGATTCTCCGCGGGAACAACATCGGCTCTCCCCCGTGGGGCCCAGCAGGGCCCGCTGTGTGCACGTCAAAGGATATCAAGGTTCCCCTTACCTCGAACCGGCGGTCTACA
>JAEHDI010000858.1 GCA_016880505.1 Bryobacterales bacterium
AGGACCTTGCTGTTGTACGTCAGCATCGCCTGGAACTTGAGGGTTGGACCGACAGGATACGAGGGTCCGACCGGGATCGGGATCGTCAGCTGACCGTTGAACGCGTTGATCGAGTCGAAACTCGAGGAGTGGAAGACGTTGTTCACGTACCCCTGGGCTGCGGCGGGTTCGTTGTCGGGGCCCTGTTGGGCGCTCGCGGCCGCAGCAGTGAGCAAGAGGGCCCCCGCGAGGACGCGGCCAGGCCTATATTTCGCCGGCGCGCTCACTGGTAGTACCCCGTGACGTCGACGACGAGGTGCGCGGTTCCCGTACCGGTACAGATTCCGACCTGCGCCGAGAACTGATAGTCGGAAAACACGCCGAGGCCGACGACGGCACCGTTGGCGATCGCGGCTTCACCGGCGTTGAAGTTGATGTTTGATACGAGGGGCGGCGTGTTCGGGGAGGCCGTGCGCTGCCAGACGATCAGAAACCCGCAGTTCGAAGGAGTGACTATGGTGAGGTTCAGCGTTGCCGCTTTGGCCGTCGACGGAATGCCGCACTGCAGGTTGGAGTTGCTGCCGTAAGCGGCAAAGTTCCTCGTCGCGCCGTGTGATAAGGGCGGCCCGCCAGTGGGTCCGATGGGGCCCCGGGTGTCCACGAGTCGGCACGGTGCGACCGTGAAGTACTGAAGCGGTCCAACTGCCGGACTTCGGGGCGTGAGGGCGAAAAGACCCAGACTCGTCAGGATTGCGATCCGGCGGACGTTCATTACCACCCTCCTTCGACGGAACTCCCCGACCCACGTTTCCGTTCGTGGTCCCAGCCGATTGCTCTGCTCGGAACATCGGGAGCTGGAGGAGGTTTGGGCCAGGCTCGACGAGAAGTTTTGGACGCGCTCGGTCGGGTCAGTGTTCGGCGGCGACTCCCATAGCTGTGAAACACCGGTGTTCCATCCACCGGACCGAGCTCCGAGAAACGCGCATGCGCTCGGCAATGACTCGTTCGCTCAATCCCTGTTCGTAACGGAGGTCGTAAAACTTTCGAAGTGAGCCGGGCAGAGACGCCGCTCGGGCCCGTACGAGGTGGATGAGCTCCGGGTCTCGTGTCTCGCGAGCCGGGTCGGGCGTCCGACGGAGGATGTCGACGGGGCGCGTCAGCGATTGCCTCGCAATGTCGATCGCCTTGTGTTCCGCGGTGTGGAATAGCCAGGCTGCGTTGACTGGCCGGTCCAAGCCGGCCTTCCAGAGCGCAATGCGGATCTCCTGGAGGAGATCCGGCAAGTCATCCGGAACGACAGCCTTGCGAGATGCGACGTACCGAGCGATTGCCTTGAGTCGAGCCGATTCCAACCATTCCCGGGCAGTTGATGGGCAGATTTCCATTTTCGTGGTACCGCGGACGTCGCCGCGATGTCGCGGCACGAGCAGTTCGGGTGCGCTGAGAAGTCGAATGAAAGCGCTTCACGATCGCAATGGACGGGATACTCCGGATCTTTTGCGAGATCAGGAACTTGCTACGGAAGACCGTGTTCGAGGAGCCGGCCGCGATGAGAAGGAAGTTGGTGGCGCCCGAACTACGGTCCAAGGCAGTGCATGGCTACTCCATAGCTCACTCCCTTCGACGGACCGACGCGGACAGCCGGAACGCAGGACTGGG
>JAEHDI010000859.1 GCA_016880505.1 Bryobacterales bacterium
ACTCCCGCGGCCTGTCGCGTTTGAACTCCTCGAGCGGCACGCCTTCGGTGAAGATCACCGTATCCATCGGGAACCTTTCCGGACGGAAGTGTGTGTTGAAGAAGTGAATGGTGAAGATGAATCCAACCGCCAGCAGCGCCTCGTCGCTGTGGACGGTAGTCGCCACATTGATCATCCACCCCGGCATGAAGCGGGTGAAGACCGTCGGGAACCACAGCAGCAGGCCGGTGGAGCCGATCACGGCGACGCCCCAGAACACGGCGAAGTAGTCAAACTTCTCCCAATACGTCCAGCGGCCGTACTCGGGCCGCGGGCCTTTGCCGAGGAACCACTTCACCGATCCGACCAATTCCCGCCAGTCATTCCCGCTAAACAGCATCCCCTCCGGATCCAGGAGGAACCGTCGCCAGGACTTTCCGCTCTGTCTCTTCTTCCGCAGAAGGTCCCAGATGTGGATGGAGAAATAGGTAAACGTCAAGACGGCGCAGAACCGGTGAATCCAGCCCGCCGCTTCGAAGCCCCCAAACAGCCGCGCGAGGACCTGCGCCCACTTGGCATACGAAAACTTCAGCATCATCCCGGTCAGTGCGAGGCCGAAGAAGCTGAAAATCACCATCAGGTGCAGGTTACGATGCAAGCGCCGGAACCGGCGCACATACACCTCGCCATGCCCGTCATGAGTCGCTTTCAGTTCCTTTCGATATTGCAGGGATCGCGGCAGCCATACCAGCGTGTGCAGTCCGGAGACGGTCAGCGTTCCCAGCAGGAGCGTGGTCATCCCCCAGAAGGTCCAGAACAGGAACGGGTACTTTTCTGGATCGTGATGCGTGGCGTGGGTGAGGTATCCGGCGAACCTGCGGTGAGAGCCCGTGTGGCACTTGCCGCACGTGTTGACGATGTTCGCGCGGCTCAGACGGGAACGTGGATCGGCCACCGGAAGGATATCATGCGCGCCGTGGCAATCCGAGCACCTGGCCGTCTTCACGTAGCCAAGCCTCGACACCTTCCCGTGGTAGGTCTCGAAGTAGCTTTCGGTGATCGCCTTGTGACAGCGGCCGCACTGGTCCATCATTCGCAACTGAAAGGAGGTGGCGTCTGTCCGCTGAATGCTGTGGGCGGAGTGACACTCGCTGCAAACCGGCTGCTTCTTCGCGTCCCCTCGGGCGGCCGAGTGAATGCTGGCGTTGAACAGGTCGGCGATGCCGCGATGGCACCGGCCGCAGGTCTCCGGGATATTCGCCCGGTTCACGCTCGATCGAGGATCGCGGCTCGGTAGTTCGCGGTGCGCTGTATGGCAGTCGGCACAGTTCGCCGTTACCGTCAGACCGCTCTCGAGCAAACCCTTGCCGTGGATACTTTCCAGGTAGTGTTCCACGACGTTGACTTGCTTGCCCCGGTAGCGGATAGCCGCTTTTTGGCCCGCCCGGTGGCACTTCGCGCAAAGGTTCGGCACGTTACGGGAATACGTCGGCGAGTGCGGCTCGTTCTTCCCTTGCGCCCCGTGTGTGCCGTGGCAATCCAGGCAGGCCGGGGCGTCCGGGCTTCCCTTCGCGACCAGTTGGCCGTGGATACCCTCGTTGTATTGCGTCACCTGCGATGCGTGGCAGATGGAACAGTCGACCTTAGCATCAATCGTGAGGCAGGGCCGGTCGTGCGACGGCCGCGCGCCGGTGTGGCACTGAACGCAGGCGACCCTCGCGTGCCGTGACCGGGAGATCTCACCCTCGTTGATGTACATCGACACGGTCATGCCACCCCTGACTACTTTCAGGTCGGCGTTGCTGTGGCACCTGAGACAGTCCCGGTCAGCCATTCCCTGCGTGTAGAACACCCGCCGGATCTTGTGGGGCTCGTGGCAGTCCACGCAGGCCGGAATCAGGTTAGGCTGCTTCTCCCATAGTTCGCCCCGGATTACTTTCTGGTGAACGGATTCGATCTGGCTGTGGCACTTCGTGCACGTCTTCGCGATGTTTCCCTTCGAGATCGAAGACCTTGGGTCCGTGTGCGGAAGCACGAAGTGCGATGTGTGGCAACTATTGCAGACCGCCGTGACTGTCAGCCCGCGTTTGAAGAGTCCCTCGCCGTGGATGCTGTCCGCATAGTTCTCGAGGATGTTCGCCTGGGGGATGTTCCGGGTCGCCGACACCGGCGTCCCTTCGCGGTGGCATCCGCCGCAGAGTCGCGGCACGCCCATGGTGGAGGTGGGCGAACGCGGATCAGTCTTCCGAAGAATGTTATGAGTCCCGTGGCACTGTTTGCACGACGGGGCCAGCGTGTCACCCCGCTTCGCAGCCCGCCCATGCAGGCTTACTTCGTACTGGCCCTGCTCGTCCGGGTGGCACGTTCCACATTCGACGCGGGCCAGTTTCTCGGGATGCGGCATCTCCTTGCCTGCCAGGTCCGCGTGACAGGCGCTACATTCAAGCTCGCGGTGCGGCGAGGCCTGGAGCGCCACGGCGTCGAATGGCGGTGGCATTCCCGCTTCGCGCTTGCCCGTCCGCCGCCCGGTCTCGTGGCATCCCTGGCACTCCTCGGAGCCGGGCAGCGGCTTCTGCTGCTGCACCGCTCCAGCGGTCGCCCACAAGGCGGCTGCCGTCAGCGCAAGAATAGAACTGCGTTTTAGCATTGCTTCATTCTCCGGCCGGCACCCGGGCCTTCCTGGCCAGGAGTCCCATTGAATTGGCTGCGGTCAGGAGTTCATCCCGGAAGTCCGGATGCGCGATCTGCACCAGCGCCTCGGCGCGCTGCCGCAGATTCTTACCATGAAGGTAGGCAACCCCGAACTCCGTCACCACGTAGTGCACGTCCCCTCGCGAGGTGACGACTCCGGAGCCCGGCTTCAGCACCGGCACGATCCGCGACACCCGCCCGTCCTTAGCCGTCGCCGGCAGGGCGATGATCGGCAAGCCACCTTTCGAGCGCGCCGCACCGCGAACGAAATCCACCTGGCCTCCGATGCCGCTGTACGGCAGATGGCCGATCGAGTCGGAGCAGACTTGGCCGGTCAGGTCCACCTCGATCGCCGAGTTGATCGCCACCATCCGGTCGTTTTGGGCGATGATGAAGGGGTCGTTCGTGTACGCGGTGGGGTGAAACTCGAAGATCGGATTGTCGTGGATG
>JAEHDI010000860.1 GCA_016880505.1 Bryobacterales bacterium
AGAAGGGTACGATGCCGGTGGCGAGCTTTCCGCCGAACCGGTACGGCCTGTATGACATGACGGGCAACGTCTGGGAGTGGTGCGGAGACCTGTTCAACCCGGCGAACACGCCGCAGACGGCGGCGAACCCGGCGGGGGCATCGGCCTAGTGGGCGCGCTAGGGCTACGCGGTTGCTCTCGTCGTTGTTGTTCGAGGTCCAGCCCTGGGATCCGTTGACATTCCTTGTAACCGGAGCATTGCTCAGCGGAGTTGCTTTGCTGGCCTGCTGGCTGCCCGCGCGCCAGACCCTGCGAGTCGATCTCACTGTCGCACTGCGTTGGGAATGAGATGAGGCGGCCGGAATGTCTCATGCAGGCTATCTTCATCGGGGCGCTCCTGGGCCAACGCTGATGGTGTCTGAGCCTAGCCCATCGAGGCCGCACCCGAACTGGGGCATCCGCCCGCCTCGTGCGGCGAGCCGGGGACGTTCGGCGGCTGTGTATAGGTTTGACGAGATCTCAATCGGCGCGCAGCGCAGCCATAGGATCAATGCGGGCAGCACGGCGCGCCGGCAAATATCCGGCAATCATTGCGGCACATGCCACCACAGCCGCAGCCAGGAGGATCAGGCGCGGGTCGGTCGCCGCTAGTCCAAAGAGCATCCCTGAGATCAGGCGTGAGGCAGCCAGCGCGATAGGGGTGCCGACGCAAACACCGGCGAGCACCAATACCGCGGTTTCGCGAAGGACCAGTCCGACCACCTTCCCGCGCGTGGCTCCGAGCGCCATGCGAACGCCAATCTCCCCCGTGCGGCGCGCTACGGTGTAGGACATCAAGCCGTACAGCCCCACCGCCGCCAGTAGCAGAGAGAGGGCACCGAAGAAGATGGAGAGCGCGCAGACGATCCGCTCGGTGCCTAGGAAAGACTGCAGCCGTGCGTCGAGCGACTGGGTTCGCACGGAGTACTGGTAGCCCAGCGACTGTACGATTTGCTCTGCCCGCCGGGCCACCGCGGCGCCGCCGGCAGCTACGCGCAACTGGAGGGTCGGTTGGGCGACCCAGGGCGATTGCATTAGAGGAACATAGACAGCCATGGGCTCGCGTGTCTGCACCTTCCAGAGGCTCGCGCTGTTTACCACTCCGACGATGGCGAGCCCTTTGTAGCGGTTGCCGCGGCCGAAGTCGATCGTCTGGCCGATGGGGTTGCCGCCAGGAAACAGCCGGCACACCACGCTTTCACTCACGATGGCGACGCGCGGGGCGCCCTGGTCGTCGCGCCAGTCGAATTCCCGGCCAGCAAGCACCCGCATGTTCAGCAGACGGAAGAAATCCGGACCGATCCACTCAGGCAAGGCTTCCGTTTGGGTGCCCGAGGCCGGGACCGAAACTGGCTCCGGCGCCTCCAGCGGGAAGACCGGGACCGCCTGGGAATAGCTCACTCCCCCGACCCCCGGCAACCGGGAGAGTTCCTCAGCAAGCTGCCGGTAATACGCCGTGCGGTTTGGGATCTGATCACGGCCCGTCTGGGGGAATAACTGCAATGCGTAGACGCCCGCGCGGCTGAAGCCCGGATCGACCGAACGCAGCTTCCAAAGCGTGCCTGCGAACAAGAGAGCCCCGACGACCAGTACGAGCGAGAGCGCCACCTGCGCACTGATCAGAACCTTGCCCGCGCGGAAGCCGCCGACGACCGAACGCGGGTTCGATTGCAACACTTCCGCCGGATCGGTCCGCGCCGCTCGCCACGCGGGACCGAGGCCGAACAGCAGACCGGTCAGAGCGGCCACGCCGACGGTGAAGGCGAGCACGCGCAAATCTGGCGCAGGATTGAGCGCCATCGTTCCGTATCCCTGCCAGACCATTCGCAGAAGGAGCGTACCCGTCCAGAAGGCCGACAACAGCCCAAGCGCCGCGCCAGCCCCGGAGAGAAGCATCGTCTCCGCGAGTACCTGCCGTATCAGGCTCCACCTGCTCGCACCCAGGGCTACGCGCACGGCGAGTTCGGGCCTGCGGCCGGCGGTTCGCGCCAGAACGAGATTCGCGAGGTTGACGCAGGCAATTAGGAGCACCAGCCCGACCATGGCTCCCAGCACGGCGAGTGGGTGGGACAGTTTTTCCCGGAGGTAGGAGTGCCCGGCAGCCGCGGGCTGAAGTGTTATTTGGCGTTTCAGAAAACGGCCGCGCTGGCCCGGGCTGTCCTACCCAAAGCGCGGTGCTCAACGAGACCCCGAAGTAAGACAGCCGATCCGGGCTCGCTTCGGCCCGCCTGGCCAAGGTGATCACGGAAGGGCATCACGACCCTGGAGTAGTTCTTTGCGCAATCACCTCTCGGCGGGTTGGCTCCTCCAGTGGATCGAACTCGGATCTCGCGGAACTGTCGAACGGCCAAGCGCTGCGACGCGCGGTTCTTGATACGATTTGAAGCGCCTTCAGTATGCTTGTCCGCGATTGTCGATGCCGTGGATTCGAGCGGTGCCCGGCGTGTCGCGGTCGAAAAGCACCCGCCACTTGCCCACGCGAAGGCGACACAATCCTTCCCTGTCTGTCAATTGTCTTACGTCACCTTCGCCGGTTTGACCGTACCGCGTGATCGCAACGAGGATTCTCATCGCGGTGTCGCGGTCGAGACGCCGCAAATCGGCACGCGCCGCCGGCTCCCAGATGAACTTCAAAGTCCGAATTCTCTCAGCACGTCTTCGTGCGCGATTCCGGCTGATGGATGGGCCCGTGCCTCGTCTATGCGCGTCAACATCTCAGGGTCAATCGGAACTTCGCGAGCACTGAGGAACTCGAGGTAACGCATAGCGGCGGCTACTTCCGGCTCGGGCAGTTGGTCGACGAGGTTGTGAAGCTGTTGTCGATCAGGCATGGTCCCTGTCTCAAGTTTACGCCATAGCGGCAGCAAAGTACCACACCCTGCCGAGCCTTTCCGAACGCTTGAGCCCCGAGATGAAAAAGAGCATTGACATCCAGCATCGGAAGTCGTGCAAGTTGTACCATGACGCGACGTACCGCATCCTTGGCTCGGGTACGAGCACTGCTAACCGAACTGGAGAGCGAAGTGATGCAAGCCGTATTTGGATGCAGAACCGTGCACGGTTGAGGCTGTCTATCGAATCGTATCTACCAACCACAACCTAAAGGAGACCAGCGTCAGAACCTTGCTGCGGCGACTTGAGCAGAAGGGTTACCTGAGCAGGACGATGAGGGGGGCGGAAGGGGAGGACTGGCCGCAGTTGAGGCCGGCCAAGGCAAGCAATAACACCACAATGCGGCCCATGTGTGTGATTGTAGCGGAGAGGTGGAGATGAAACTTGGTGTAGTGATCACAATCTGGCTTGCGGGAGGACTGTTTGCGCGGGATCTGGCGAGGATTCCAGCGACGTCCCAAGAGGCCGCCGACGAACTGACC
>JAEHDI010000861.1 GCA_016880505.1 Bryobacterales bacterium
AGCGCACCTTATCCGCGTGGCTCTCCACGGCGCGCCGGCGTGGTCGATGAGCCTGCCACGTCCAAGAACCCTAGCAAACGGACGACCTCACGCGCTTGTGATCGGTCCCGACGGCAACGTCAGGTGTCCATCCGAGAGTCGCCGTACGTTATTCTGTGTACGACCGTGGCAAGAGTGCCAGAAAGGGACATTCTTCAAACGGCCAAGAGCCAGGTCACGACCCACAACCAAGCCAGCAGTCTAGCCCGTCAGGATCGGTCGAGGGCGTCGAACTCGGCGGCGATGAAGTCGAAGAATTCCGAGACACCGGGCGTGCGCCGCAGATCCGGCAGGGTGAGGAGGCGCCAGTTCCTGGTGCGCTCCGGGCACGTATACGACCCTTGATGCGGTGCATGATTGAGGAGCCGACTTCAGCGATACACGAGCACGGGTACCTTGCTGTGGGTCAGGACCTTCACTGTCTGGCTACCCAACACGATGGCGGACACACCGCTGCGGCCGTGCGAGGCCATCACAATCAAATCGCACCCTCTATTCTGTGCGCTCTCAATGATGCCCTGGTACGGGTGCTCGTGCTCTACACTTACGGCATCGCACGTGACGCCCGCCGCCTTGGCGGCCATCGAGACGACATCCAAGTGCGTCCTCGTGCGTTCTGCAACGTGCTTGGCATATGCAGCAGGCGTATCCGTCAGCATTCCCGGCTCGAGCGTCACGACGTGGAAAGGCTTGGACACTGTGAGCGCGGTTATTCTCGCTCCCTGATCCTTGGCGAGCGCGACACCATAGTCGATCGCCTTTTCGGCAAGCTCTGATCCGTCGGTCGGGATTAGGATATGTCGGAACACCCACTCCTCCATTAACGCCGAAAAATTGGCCCTCAATTCGGGTGTGCTTCAACATGAGCGGTCAATCCTACCTGGCGTCGTCGACGACAGACCGGATGCCGGTTTGGACGCCCAAACCTCCATGGCACTCTAGGGTCTGGACCGGAGAAAGAAATCGGGAGCAACCCGCAAATCGATGAGGAATGATCCTGAGCGCTCCCAGGTACTAACGACGTATACGGCTAGGGGCAGCAATGCTAGCTTTTTTCTCAGTCGCCATCGTGAGATGCTCGACAGGTCGGCATACCGTCCCGGTTGGGGAGGTACTCGCCTGATGCAGAAGAGCAACCACTGCACAGGTTCGTTGCTTCCCTTCGGTCGGCATAAATGTTCGAGTACAAAGTGCTGGGCATGCCCGGTGCAACAATTAAGCGGGATTGTCCTGAAGGGCCGGCTCACGCGTGGGGGAGGGATGAACCCATGAATTAGGGAGCAGGACAATATGGCTGGACCGCAAATCCCGAAGGACTTTCGACGTGTGATTGTCGCCGCGTCCGTGGGAAACGTCATCGAGTGGTATGACTTCTATATTTTCGGGAGCTTGGCCGCGGTCTTGTCGGTCAAATTCTTCGAGCAATCCCACCCGGTGGCGGCCCTGCTGAGCACGATTGCGTTGTTCACCGCCGGCTTCCTGATCCGTCCGCTGGGGGCATTCCTCTTCGGATGGATGGGCGACCGCGTGGGCCGCAAGTACACGTTTCTCGTCACGCTCAGCGGTATGGGGCTCGGCACCGGAGCAATTGGGTTGATCCCGACCTACGAGTCGATCGGTCTCACCGCTGCGTTCCTGCTCTTCGGCCTGCGGATGATCCAGGGCCTGTGCCTGGGCGGCGAGTATGGCGGCGCCATCACCTACGTCGCCGAGCACGTGGCAGACGAGCACCGCGGCTACTACACCGGCTGGCTGCAGACCTCTCCGACTCTCGGGATCGTGGTATCGTTGGCCGTGATCATCGCCTCGCGGACGTACTTCGGCAATGAGGCGTTCAACGCATGGGCGTGGCGCGTTCCGTTCCTGATCTCCTTCCTGCTGGTGGCTATCGCCATGTACATCCGACTTCAACTCCAGGAAACACCGATCTTCCAGGAGATCAAGGCCAAGGGGCAGATGACCAAGAACCCTTGGAAAGAAGCCTTCATGAGCTCTAATATCAAATACATCCTGATCGCCACGATCGTGCTGATCGGGCAAGGCGTGGTCTGGTACAGTGGCCAGTTCTGGGCGCTGTATTTCCTGCAGCAGGTATCCAAGGTGGACCCGCTGCATTCGGCCTACATCGTGGGAGCCGCGCTGATCCTCGCAACGCCCAGCTTGATCTTCTTTGGCTGGCTGTCCGACAAGATCGGCCGCAAGCCAGTGATCTTGGGAGGCATGCTCCTGGCGGCGATCACCTACTATCCGCTGTATGCGTGGCTCGGAACGGTGACGCAGCCCGACAACATCAACTATCCTGTCGCAGTCGGCATCATCTTCATCCTGGTTTGTTACGTAGGCATGGTCTATGGGCCGGTCGGCGCATTCCTGGCGGAATATTTCCCCGGCAGAATTCGTTATACGTCGGTCTCGGTGCCGTACCACATCGGCAACGGCTGGGGCGGCGGGTTGGTGCCGTTCATCACCTCGGCGGCTTTCGCGGCCACCGGCAGCGTCGGCTACGCGCTGCTCTACCCGATCCTGGTTCCGGCAGTGTGCTTCATACTTGCGCTCTTCCTGATGCCGGAGACCCGCAAAATAAGCATCTGGAACCCGCCAACGGTCAGAGCATAGGAAGACGTGTCCCGTGTGGGGCCGGTTCGACCCCGCACGCTAGCGACTGCCGTCAGATCGGTGCCACGTTGGGCATCTCGCGCCAGTCGCGCGTGGGAGCGATTTGCCTGAGCGATCAACCCTTGCGACGTGCGCTAACAAGCGTGCTAGCGCGTGTTGAGGTCTCCTGTGGGTCAGACCTTCGCCTCGGCTGCACGCCCCGACAACGGAGGAACTGCACCTGGAACCAGCAAGTCGAGGAACGGAAGTGGAACGACGTCAGGTCTCCACTCGATTTGCTCCGACCGATGCTCCGTTAACGTCCGGAGGTCTTGTGCCATAACGAGACGCCACAGGAAGCGGGCTGGGGCGCGATGAACGCGCACCAGAAAGCAGACCTCTGACCTCGGGTTCACGACCCCAGGCCCGTTTCAGCCGTGCTGCTCGGCAATCACCTTCCCGCGCCACTTGGCGATCGCCGGCAGCGACATCGACACCAGCAGCGCGAGCGCGGCCGCCAGCAGGGCTGCGCTGATCGGCCGCGTGACGAACACGCTGAAGTCGCCGCGCTCAACGATGAGAGCGCGGCGGAA
>JAEHDI010000862.1 GCA_016880505.1 Bryobacterales bacterium
CCGGCGACGATCCGCATCGAGGTGAGTGGCGAACTATGTTCCTGGGTCTCGGCCAAGGACTTGATCCTCTACGTCATCGGGAAACTCGGCGCGGATGGCGCCGACTACCGAGCCGTCGAATTCGACGGGCCGGCGATCCGCGGGCTGACGACCGCCTCGCGGATGGTGCTCGCCAACCTGTCGATGGAAATGGGCGCGAAGGTGGCATTCACGCCGGTCGACGAGATCGGAGCCGATGTGGACGCTCGATATGAGCGTTTGCTGGCGATCGACGCCGATTCGGAAGTCACCGAGCCGCAGATTGCCTGTCCCCACACGGTGGACAACGTGCATCCGCTGTCCGAACTGGGTGAAGTGCCGGTCGATCAGGCTGTGCTCGGAAGCTGCACAAACGGCCGTCTGGAGGACCTGGAAATGGCGGCTCGGATTCTCGTCGGCCGCCGCGTCCACGCTCGTACGAGGCTGCTCGTGATCCCGGCGTCGCAGCGGATCTACCTGGAGGCGATGCGGCTCGGCTACCTTCAGACAATGATCGAGGCCGGCGCGATGATCAACCCGCCGGGCTGCGGGCCATGTGTCGGAGTTCATCAGGGCATTCTCGCGGCGGACGAAGTCTGCGTATCAAGCACGAACCGCAACTTCGTCGGGCGCATGGGAAGCAAGGACTCTCAGGTCTATCTCGCCACGCCCGCGGTGGTGGCGGCGTCCGCGGTGGCCGGCCGGATCATCCATCCGGCAGAAATCGTGGAGGAGGTGTGCGCATGAGCGACGTCTCGATGGTTCTTCGAGGCAGGGTAGCGGCGAAACTTGGCGACAATGTTGACACCGACGTGATCTACCCCGGACGCTACCTGAACATCACGGACCGGGAGAAGACGGCCGAACACCTCTTCGAACTGGCCTATCCGGAGATTCGGGCTGAGATCCGTCCGGGCGATTTCCTGGTGGGCGGGAAGAATTTCGGCTGTGGGTCGAGCCGCGAACAGGCGACGGCGGCAGTGAAGTTCATCGGCGTTGGTGCGGTGATCGCCGTCTCTTTCGCGCGGATCTTTTTCCGCAATTCCATCAACCTGGGTCTCCCGGTAGTCGTGTCGCCGGCGGCGCCGGCCGAAATTGAGGCTGGCGACGAACTGGAAATCGACCTCGCCTCCGGTTCGATCCGAAACCTCACGCGCAGGACGGCGATCGCGGCCGCTCCACTCGATCCACGGGCGGTCGAACTTCTTGAGGCTGGTGGTCTCATTCCGTACCTGAAAAAGAAGTACGCAGCCTAGGGGCGGACGTCGGTTCGCCCTGGCATGTGACGGAGGATTCGTATGCCCAAGTACCGAATTGCGTGGCTCCCAGGCGACGGAATCGGCCCGGAGGTGTGTGACGCGGCTCGCCTCGTTCTGGACGCCGTGGGATTCGATGCCGAGTATATTCACGGCGACATCGGCTGGGAGTTCTGGAAGACCGAAGGTGATGCACTACCGGGGCGAACGGTTGACCTGCTCCGCTCCACCGATTGCGCGTTCTTCGGCGCCATCACTTCCAAGCCGGTTGCCGAGGCCGAACGGGAGCTGGTCCCAGAGCTTCGCGGGCGCGGCCTGACTTACCGCAGCCCGATCGTACGGATGCGGCAGTTGCTCGACCTCTACACCTGCTTGCGGCCGTGCAAGGCGTTTCCCGGCAACCCGCTCAACTATCGCGAGGACATCGATCTGGTCGTCTTCCGCGAGAACACCGAAGGCATGTATATCGGGGTCGAGTTCGATCCCGTGCCCGGGAAGTTCTACGACGAACCGGTAATGAAAAAGATTCCGCGCGACGCCGCCATCTCTGTCCGGAGTATCACGCGGGACGGCTCGCGGCGTATCGTTGAGGCGGCGTTCGAGCACGCGGTGAAGAACGGCCGCAGCAAGGTGACCGCGGTCCACAAGGCCAACGTGCTCCGCAGTACTTGCGGGTTGTTCCTGGACTCGGCGAAGGAGGTCGCCGCCCGCTATCAACAGGTTGGGTTCGACCATGCGAACATCGACGCCATCTGCATGTGGCTGCTGAAAAACCCGCAGAACTACGAAGTCATTGTCACCACAAATCTGTTCGGTGACATCCTTTCCGACTTGTGCGCGCAGCTTGTCGGCGGCATGGGCTTCGCGTACAGCGGCAATATCGGCAGGAACTATGCCGTCTTCGAG
>JAEHDI010000863.1 GCA_016880505.1 Bryobacterales bacterium
CGCCGGAACCTGGCCCGTCAGCGCCCACACCTTCAGGTTCATCAGCGAGGCGATCGGGAGCCAGCCTTCCACGCCGGGAGGGCGGGGAACCCAAACCGAGGCGCCGCCGGTCTCGTAATGGCGTACGAAGAGAAAGAACTCCACCCCGATCCAGACGTTCAGAGCAAGGAATGCAAGCTGCACGGTGCGGCGCAGGGCCTGGGAGTGATCGGCGATCCGCCGTTTGAACAGCTTCTTGCGCGGCGCCGGTTTTCGCTCTGATGTAGCCTCGGGGGGCATTGCGTTGACGGTCGTTGCCATCGCCGTTCCTGATACCACCTTATGCCGTGAGCCGCCGCCCGGCAGTGACCAGCGTCACAACGAGGCGAGAGAAGACGCCGGGTTTCCACGACTAAGATGAGTCACTTCTTATGCTTACGTGTGGTTCGGCGGCGATCCCTTCTTCGCGGCGAGCATCTGCTGAAACGCCGCCAGAAGCTGACTCCGCGCCTCTTCGGTCAACGGGCCGGGAACGGAGCTTGCCTCGTAGCCGTGGCAGAGTTCCACAGTGCGGCGCAGGCTGTTCACGAATTCGACGCAGGGAGCGCAGCCCGAGAGATGCTCGTCGATCTCCTGACAGGCATCGGGCGGCAGGTCGGCGTCGAGGTACGCGGACAGCTCCGCGAAGATCTCTTTGCAGCTCCCAAAGTGTTTGCCCGTCTGTTCTGCCATGGGCTTCTCCTAGTTCACGCGCACCTTCAGATACTGGTCGAGCTTCTGCCGCACGGCAAGGCGCGCGCGGTGCAGCCGAGTCTTAACGACGTCCTCGCTCACCTCCAGCACCTGTGCGGTCTCTTCGGTGGACAACTCCTCCACATCCCGGAGCAGCAACACGGACTTGTAGATCTCCGGAAGCTCCGAGATCGCTTCCTGTAAGACATCCCGAAGCTCCGAGCGCAGCACCTGGGCATCCGGAAGCGCCGACCAGTCGGCGATCTCCAGCTTTCTCTCTCCGCCGCGGTGGTCCATCAGCGGGATGAACTCATCGAGCGACAATTCGCGGACGGGAGCGAACACACTTTTCCGCCGTTTCATCAGGCAGGCATTCTTGGCGATCCGGAATACCCACGAGCGAACATGCTCCGGCTCGCGAAGCTGGGCAAGATTCTCAAAGACCTTGAGCAGGGTTTCCTGGGAGACCTCCTCGGCATCCTCGCGCTGCCCGCACATGAGCAGGCTGTATTGGAAAAGCCTTGTGCGGAAGCTCTCGACGAAACGGTCGAACGCTCCAAGGTTGCCGGCCAGAAGGTCCCGCGCCAGCTCGACTTCCTGTTCTTTCTCCAAAGATGCCATCCGGGCGGGGAAGTGACAGAAATCCCCTTCTCAGGTGATTGTAGCGGGAAAGGAACGAAGGACGCGGGCGCACGATTCTCAAGAAAGGCTTAAACAGTTAGAATGTCTTCCGGAGTTCCGTGTCCCGAGCCTGGGGATGCAGGCCCGGTTGGACGGCGATCGGAGTTCCTCGTCTGTTACCTCCGGCCGACGCCTGCATCCTGACCAATAACAGAGACAACTAAGAATGGCATATGCGAAATGGAATCGTATGAAGA
>JAEHDI010000864.1 GCA_016880505.1 Bryobacterales bacterium
CCCAGTTCCGGATTGGGAAGTCATTGTAAACAAGTGCGTTATACTTGCGGGCCTTTCGGTCAACGCCATCCGCCGGGTACACCAGGCTGCTGAAAAGAATTGACTTGCCGTCCGGGCTCCAGCGTGGCGACTCGGCGCCGGTTTCGAGCGACGTCATCCGAATCGCTTCGCCGACGCTGAGGTCCAGAACGTAAACCTGCGCGACATCGTCTCCTTCGCGCTTCGCCGAAAACGCGATTCGGCGGCTGTCCGGGCTCCAGGCGACGCCGCTTTCTGAGCCTTTCGTGAAAGTGAGACGGCGCGGTTTGGCAGTTCCATCGGTTGGAACGATCCAGAGGTCGGAAATTTGTTTGGTTGGGTCGTAGGACGGGTCGGTCACGGAGAAGACCACCCATTTCCCATCCGGGCTCGGAACCGGGGACCCGACGCGCTTCATGAGCCACATAGTCTCGTGCGAGATGGGCGTTTTGGCGTTAAAATGTGGACAAAACAACGCAAAAACGAGCAAAAAACGACCACAAAATGCCATAGTTTTCACGATATCATCACCCGAAAAGCAGCCGGACCCCGTCCCGCGCGAGCCAGACGGCCATCCCGGCCAGGAACGCTCCTGATACTCGGATGGCCACGGCGTACCCCCTTCCGCTGAGGAACTGCCGCGACCGGCCGATCAGCAACGCCAGCACGAGCTTCGAACCAACCAGACAGCTATAGAAACCGGCGAGAAACGCCACCGCCCAGGACGGGTGCTGCGTCCAGGCGTTGAGCACCATCGTGCTGCCCACTGCGATCCAGAACAGGTAGACGTGCGGGTTGAACAGGTTCGTCACAAGGGCCTTTCGGACGGACCCGGGCGATACGTCCGAAGGCCGCCAGTCGCCGGAGCGGAACCGCAGAGACCCCCAAGCCAGCCAGATCAGGTACGCGGCGCCGGCCATCGCAACAGCGCCCAGCAGCGGCTCACGGACCGAGAGTCGCGCGAGCACAAGCAACGATGCCGCGATGACCGGCAGGTCCGTGAGCAGGGGCGTGACGGCGACCTTTAGCCCCTCACGCGTGCCGTGCCGCACAGTCTGAGCGACAAGCAGAGCCAAGAGCGGCCCAGGCGAGAGACCCGCGGCGAGGCCCAGGCCAAGGCCGGAAAACAGAAAGCCGAACAAAGGGATAGTGTAGCGCTGTTTTACACGCGCGCGATTTCGTGGCGGGCGGCCGCATCGGCAGCGGACGAGCGAGATGTCACTCTTTGGCCCCCGTTTCGGACGGCTTGCCGGCAGACTGCTCATTGATCCGGTAGCCGGAATACTCGATGAGCAGTTCCGTCCGGCCGAACACCCAGACGTCCGTGGAGGACGTGGTTGAGACCGCCAGCCAGAAGGGGCCGTTTTTTTCGTACCGATGGACGAAGGACGTCTTACGAACCCAGACCGATGGGTTCTGCGCGGGCGTTCCTTCGATCCGGGCTATACCGTAGTCTTCGGCATCTACCCAGACCTTTCCCTGGAACAGGTACTTGTTCTTGGTCTTTGGTGTCACTTCGAGCACAAACGATTTTCGCCCGGCGAGCTCTTCTGAACCGATCAACCGGAACGTGTAGTTCCTGGGCGTGATTTGGGTCGCGTCCCGCAGACCGTCTCGTGATGCCTCGATTTCGGAATCGAGCATCTTTCGGAAAACCCGTTTGCGGATCGTCCCCGAACCTTGCTCACTGATCACTTCAAACTCCTTGTGGCCGGGGTATCGAAACTTGACCCGCACGGTCATCTCGGCTCTCTTGCTAATCCGTTTGTTTTCCAGGACGTACCGGCGGACGGAAGTGTACTCCCTGAGCTGCGGAGTCAAGAGTCCGTCCAACTCCATCATCCGCGCTACGATTTGCTCCGTGGGAGAGGCTGCCGCCCCAACTGGAGAGCAGTAAAGTACAGCAGCCAACGCGATTGGCAGCACCTGCAACCGAGCGTACACCTCAGGGGGCCGTACCGCCAAGTACCCCCCGTGAAATCGGCCCTAAGCTTAGCGTCAATGCGGGGTATCCGGCGGCCATGCCAACCCTTACGCTGGGCTAGTATCACATCCGACTAGCACACCGAAGGCTCATCTGCACGGCCGTCGGAGTCGATTGGACAGAACTCATGCGAGTGATTCTGGCGGATCTGAAGACGTCAGAGTGTCTGATTGTGAAAGATACGGTGGCAGGGGGTTACGGATCGCGGTTCGTTCCCTTCTCCAAAGTGACCAGCATTTACTGCTACTTCAAACAGAGACGGCTCGACCTGCCCAGCATCCAAATGGGCTACCTGGCAGCGATTCTTCTCGGGCACGGACACGATGTGGCTGTTACCCATGACGCCATCCCGGCGGGTGATGTGGCGTTGGTCCTCTCCTCCCTGGTCGACTACCGGCGCGAGACTGAGTGGGCGGATGAAGCACGGCAGCGCGGGATCCGGGTCGGCTTCGTAGGCCTTGCTTGCTCGAAAATGCCGGAGCTATTCCGGGATCATGCCGACTTTCTGATCATGGGAGAGCCGGAAGCCGCAGCGTCCCGGTTGGCCTGCGGCGAGCGCTTGACCGGGCAGACCACCAGTCCCCCGGTGGCTGACCTGGATTCCTTGCCGTTTCCGAGGTGGGAATTGCTGCGGGGGACCGGACGAACGTGGGGGCAAACACAGCGGCGGCGTTTCCCGGTCCTGGCAAGTCGTGGATGCACGGAATTTTGCACTTATTGTCCGCATCGGATCCTGGCCGGCTACCGCTCGCGCTCAGTGCGTAATGTCGCCGACGAACTGGAGCAGCTTTGCGACCGCTATCCCCGCCCACACATCGTGTTCCGGGACCCTCTCTTCACCCACGATCGAGATCGCTGCCTCAGCTTGTGCGATGAGATCCTGTCCCGCGGCCTCGGCCTGAGTTTCGACTGCGAAACCCGTCTGGATGGGCTGGATGATGACTTGCTCGTGGTGCTGCGACGAGCTGGGATGAGGGCAGTAAGTTTCGGGGTCGAGACGGTCGCTCCCGAGACTCTTCGCCGGGTCGGGAGGAGACCCATACCCGAACCGCACCAACGGGCGGTCATTGACGCCTGTCACCGTTTGGACATCATGACGGTGGGCTACTACGTTTTTGGATTCCTGCAGGACGACTGGAGCACGATATCCGCAACGATCGAGTACTCGATCGCTCTAGGCACGACTTTCGCGCAATTCAAGGTGCTCACACCCTATCCGGGTACCCCGATGTGGAAGCAGTTCGCGCCGTTGGTCTTTGAAAGAGACTGGCAGCAGTTCAACGGGTACACCCCGACCTTCCGACACCCGAATGTCACGCCCGAGGATCTGCGATTCCTTCTTGGGGCTGCCTACGCGCGATTCTACGCGAGACCGGGATGGCTTGTGAACTATTGGAACCTGCGTGAGTTCCTCTCCAACGCCTTGCTGCACCGGATGGACCGGAAGGTGCTACAGTGGCACGCCGAGAAGGAAATCTCGGTGGTATCGAGGGCCGCGGAATGCTGACGGCGATTTCCAGATACGGGGCGAGAGTGCTGCCCAACACCCAGCAGTTGATCGCCGAATGCGCGCGTCGAGGGGAACTTGTCGAAGGGCCGGCGATTGAGGAGTTCGAAGAGGCGTTTTCGCAACGGCACGAAAATCGGATTGCGGTCACCGCTTCGTATGGGCGAATGGCGTTCTACTACATCCTGAAGGCGCTCAACTTGCCGGCGGGGTCGGAGGTCATCTTTCCTGCCCTGACTTTCTGGGTGGTTCCCGAGATTGCACGAGTCCTGGGTCTGAGGCCCGTTTTCGTCGACGTCAACCCGAAAACGTGCAACATGAATCCCAGCGCTGTCGATCGTGCCGTCACGGCGAACACGAAGGCGATCGTTCCGACGCACCTGTACGGGCTTCCATGCGATATGGACGAGATCCTCGG
>JAEHDI010000865.1 GCA_016880505.1 Bryobacterales bacterium
ATTCGATAGCTCCCAGGGTTTGATTGCGCTTCTCGATCCGGTAATCACCAAGCCAACCTGGACCTCGGTTGTGTTCAATCATCCCGGCCTCGGCGAGGCGATGAGAGGTCTCTTCGAAGGCCACTGGAACCGCGCTCAAAACTTCTAAGCTCGCGTGGGGCAGACGATCGCAGTCTGTCGTCTGCCTCCGGGCGCTCTACCGCCCGCTTCACGCCGGCCGGTCCTTCTCCTTGACCGGCGGCTTCCGGCGCGTGCGAATCTCCCGGACCGCATAAATGCGGCGACCCTGGCTCTCGAAGTACGTCCGGATCAGCACCTCTCCGAGCAAGCCCGTGGTGAACATCATCAAGCCCGCCAACAACAGCAACCCGCCCAGCACCATCAGCGGTCCGTGCTCGGTCATGATGTGGCCGCCCATCAATTTGTGAACGAACAGGTACGCCAAAATCGATCCGCCCAGTGTGGTCCCCGCCAGCCCGAGTTTCCCGAAGAAATGCATCGGCCGCGTGAAATACTTCAGCAGGAACTTGATGGTGATAATGTCGAACAGCACTCGAAACGTACGGCTCAGCCCGTAATGTGAGCCTCCGGTTGCCCGCGGCGTGTTTCGGATCGGCACTTCGGCCACCCGCGCGCCATAAAAACTCGCCAGCGCCGGGATGAAGCGGTGTAACTCGCCGTACAGGTTGATGTCCTTCAGCACTTCCGCTCGGTAGGCCTTGAACGTCGTCCCGAAATCGTGCAGGTCCACACCCGAAGCCTTCGCCATCAGCCAGTTCGCGATCCGAGACGGAATCTTTCGGGTTACGGCGTTGTCCACCCGCTGTTTCCGCCAGCCGCTCGCGATGTCGTAGCCCTCGTCGATCTTCCCGAGCAGCGCCGGGAGGTCGTCCGGATCGTGCTGCAGGTCGCCGTCCATCGAGATGATCACGTCCCCCTCCGCCTCGTGGAAGCCGGCCGCCAGGGCGGCGGTCTGGCCGAAATTCCGGCGCAGCCGGATGACCTTCAGCCGTGCATCAGTCTCCACAAGGTTGGCCAGCAGGTCGAAACTCCGGTCGGTGGATGCGTCATCGACGAAGATAATCTCGTATGGCCGATGGATCTTCTCGAGCACCGCCGTGAGCCGGTCGTACAGCCGCAGAATCGACGGCTCCTCGTTGTGAATCGGAATGACGATGGACAACATGCCTGACTCTCTTGAGTCTATCAGCCCGTTGCGCGCGCCGGGGTGATATACTGCGCGGGCGAGCCCTTCATGAATCGCCCGATGCCGGCCCGGCAGCAGTTTAGGTTGTCTCTAAGAATCGTGTGGATGATACTCAGCCTCGCGGGCGCCGCAGTGCTGACCGCCCCGTGGCTGTTCGCCGAGAAGCAAGTCGCCGGTTGGACGCCCGTCTGTGAATGGAAAGCCAAATACAACCGTGAATGCCCGGCATGTGGCTTGACACGCAGCTTTCTCCGGCTCTCGCGCGGCGACGCATCCGGTGCATGGTCCGCAAACAGGGCCGGGCCGCCTCTTTATGTGGCCATCGCAATCAATAGCGTCGTCTTCGCGATTACCATGCTGCGGCCGGTTCCTCCAGGAGGTAGAGCAAACAAATGTTGCAGATCGTGAGCATGGTTTGGGGTATTCTTGCGCTCCTCGGAATGATCGTCGCCTTTCTCCCGTGTCTCGGGTCGCTGAACTGGCTGAACATTCCGTTCTCGGTGGCGGGGCTTGTGGTGAGCATCGTCGCGATGGCCAAGGCGCCGGACGGCGGCCGCAGCGGCGCAACTGTCGGTGTCGTATGTTGTGGTGTCGCGACCGTCCTCGGTCTCATCCGTTTGGTGCTCGGCGGCGGCGTGCTGTAGCGTCTCACGCCTCTTCGGCCCGGTCG
>JAEHDI010000100.1 GCA_016880505.1 Bryobacterales bacterium
CCGCTGCTTCAGTAGCGAAGCAACGGTTTGCGGACGTGGAAGCGGCGGACTTGCTCCGGCGTGCACTCCGGCTGTGCTGCGACTTTCCGGAAACCGCCAAGCGCGACCAGGAGGAACTCGAGCTGCTTGTGACGCTCGGCCCATCGCTCGTCACCACGCATGCCTTTAGCACCTCAGTAGTGGGCGAAACATACGAGCGCGGCCTGCAACTGTCGAGGCGGTTGGGTGACCGAAAGCACTCATTCTCGCTGCTCAGCGGAGCCTTTGTTTTTCATATCGTGCGTGGCCAACTCGAGGAATCCAGGCGGCTAGCACAGGATTGGGTGGATGAAGCGTCGCGTCACGATGTCCTGGCACTGGAGATGGCGGGTGGTCGATTTCTCCTGGGAACCAGCCTGTTTCATCTAGGACAACTCGCCCCGTCGCGAGAGCAACTGGAGCAGGCGGTACCGGCCTATGGCAGCCCGTCTCATCCCGCCTTGGCGCTCTTCGTCGGCCGTGATGTCGGGATCTTCTGCCGTGCCTACCTTTCGCATCTGCTCTGGCTTTCAGGCCACGTAGGGCAAGCCGCGGCCAGAAGCGAGGAAGCGATCGCTCTGGCCCGCGAATTGTCGCATCCGTTCAGTCTGGCAATCGCGCTGGATTACGCGGCGCTGCTGAATGTATTTCGCCAGGACGGCAAGCGCGCTCTGGCTGTGGCCACCGAAGCGTCCGCGGTCTGCGGCAAACACGGCTTCACTTACTATTTGGCCTTGGCGGAGCTACTGGCGGGCTGGGCGACCGCCGTGGAAGGGGACACTGCCGCCGGGTTGGCGCAGCTCCGCCACGGGCTCGACGCGCTCAAGGCCGCCGGAGCGGAATTGCGCCTGCCTTTCTACTACGGCCTTCTGGCGGAAGTGTGTGGCCGGGCCGGTCAAGTGGGCGAAGCATTGGCGAACGTCGCCAGCGGATTTGCATTCCAGAACAAGAACGGTGAAACGTGGTCGGCGCCCGAACTGCACCGCATTCACGGCGATGTGCTGCTGCGCAGCGGAGACGCTCCCGAGGCTCGGATCAGCTACCAGCGCGCGATTGAATCGGCCCAGCAAATGGGTGCGCAAATGCTGGAGTGGCGAGCAGCCGATCGCCTGCTAGAAATGAAGGCCGTTAAAGACGTCCGCCGAAAAGCCGCCGAACGCTGACCCTGGTCACCTTAGAACGCTTTCGGAACGCCTCCCCTGTCACAGTAGATATTGAACTGGATGTTTCGACCTGAGCAGGCATCACCCGTCCTCGCAGTTCAGTGTCCGGGCGATAACTTCAACTCCGGAACACTTAAGCCATTACACCTGAGAAAGGACGGAAAATGAACAAACACAAGCCTATTACAGGCAAATGGAGATTGACGACGATGACAAGAGTTGTAAATTCGTTTGTAAGTTCAACCGGAGCCAAATTGGCTTTGGGTATGTGTTTGGTGACGTCCCTATGGGCGTCATCCTTTTCGTTTACAACCGGCGTTCCCGACGGCAGGCTGGGGGCAGCCTCCCGGCGTGCCAGCCCTGGGAAACTCGAGACGGAAACGGCCGATGACTTCATTCTGCAACAGACCACAGTCATCAACCGGGCCACAATTACCGGGTTGGTCCCCTCGGGAACGCCCCTGGAGAACATCAAGGAGGTTGAGGTGGAGGTGTACCACGTCTTTCCTCTGGACTCGGCCCCGGCCTCAGGCAAGGTGCCCTCGCGGGTCAACTCGCCCTCGGATGTGGAAATCGGCTCCGCCACGCGCGCCGGAGGTTCTGGAACGCTCACATTCTCCGCAAGTGTCCTGAATGCGAGCTTCGCCGTGGGCAACACCGTAGTGAACGACATCAAGCTTCCTACTGTTCCTCCCGGCGGCGAAGGTCCAGCGACAGGCGAGGAGGTGGAGATCACTATCGTGTTCACAAGCCCTATCATTCTGCCGGCAGGTCACTATTTCTTCCGCCCGGAGGTTCTGCTGACCGATGGCGATTTCCTGTACCTGTCGGCGCCAAGACCGATTGTGCCGCCCGGAGATCCGTTCGTGGGGGATCTGCAGGCCTGGATCCGCAACTCCAACCTGGCGCCGGATTGGCTGCGCATCGGCACCGACATTGTTGGCGCACCGAACACGTTCAGTATGACGTTTTCCCTCGCTGGTGAGACTATTCCCCAAGCCGGGACGCCCAGAGAGGAGGCCTGTCAGGGCAAGACCATCTCTGCACTAGCCCACCAGTTTGGCAGCACTGATGCAGCGGCCTTCAGCCTTGGGTTCGCGAGCGTCCAGGCGCTTCAATTTGGATTCGACGCGTATTGCAGGCCATAGCCATAGAGGATGGTGACGCCAGGGATGAGTCCCGTAGCGCAGGCCTCCCGGGCCTGCGCATCGGATCCCGTAAGGTCCGGTTAAAGAGAATAGGGAAAGGGTGCTCGCTCGGCGTGTTTTGGTATGACCAGTCTTCCTCCTCTGCCTAGTTGTGGTTGAGCGGGGTTTCCGGGCAGGTCCGGACAGCCAAGTTGTGACACCGGATAGGATGCAGTGGCTGCTGTTCAAGGCGGCTGCCGCTTGAGAAGAC
>JAEHDI010000866.1 GCA_016880505.1 Bryobacterales bacterium
AGCCAAGGCGGCGGCGGCCAAAGCCCTAGAGCTGGACAACACGCTCGGCGAAGCTCACATCTCGCTTGCATTTTGCTTAGATGGCTTCGACTGGGATTGGGAATCTGCCGGGAGGGAATTCAGGCGCGGAATCGAGCTTAACCCTGGCTATGCGACGGGTCACCACTGGTATGCCTGGCATTTGACGACGTTGGGGCGAAACGACGAGGCCATCTCCGAAATGAAGAAGGCGGAGGACTTGGATCCGCTCTCCCTCATCATTAGCGCCGAGTTGGCCGAAGAATTTCTCATCGCGCATCGTTATGACGAAGCAATAAGGCAAAGCCAGAAAACGATGGCGTTGGACCCTTTCTTTGCCGTTGCACACTTCGAACTAGGCCAGGCGTTCGTGCAAAAGCACATGTACAATGAAGCCATCGCGGAACTTCAAAAAGCGATCGAGCTGTCTGCAGGCAGTACGACATTCAGGTCGAATCTTGCTTACGCCTGCGCCGAATCCGGCAAGAGAAATGAAGCCTTAAAGATCCTGAATGATCTAAAGAGCAATTCGAATGACACTTTCTCAAATGCTCCCGAGATTGCCTTGGTCTATGTAGGTCTGGACGAGAAAGATCAAGCCATGGCCTGGCTCGAGAAGGCCTATGAGGAGCGCTTTAACCCTTCGGTCCTCCGGCGGCCAGCCTTCGACCCTCTGCGGTCCGACCCGCGGTTCCAGAACCTGCTGCGCCGCATTGGCCTCAGTCGATGAGCTTCCGAGAAATCTGATAACGACCACCTCGAAAGCAAACTCTGCGCCTTGCTTTCCTTCGGGTTGAGGGTTATAATTTCAACTTGATGCACCGTACCTACGCCTACTCGTTTACCTACGGGTTCTGGGGCTATCCCCAGGCCTAGAGTGGCGTTGGTATAGGGATTTATCAGGAAATCTTAACCGGCCCACTCGAAGTTGAGTGGGTTTTTTGTTTTTCTGGCAACACTGGAAGGAGGGTCGAAATGATCATCTCGATGAGACTTCACGCCACTAGGGAGGAGATCGATCAGGTATGCGATCGAATCCGCGAGTTTGGCTACAAGGTGCACTCGATCGAGGGTGAGGAGCGGGTGGTCATCGGCGCTGTCGGTGTCGGTGACGTGACCGCCTGTCTGGAATCCCTGGAGGCGCTGCCCGGGGTCGAGAAGGCGGTCCGCATATCCGCGCCCTACAAGTTCGTTAGCAGGGAGTTTCATCCGGCGCGGACCCAGATCCGCGTCAACGGCCACGAGATTGGTGGCGACCGCTTTATGGTCATGGCCGGTCCCTGTTCCGTCGAGAGCGAGACGCAGATCATGGAGACCGCCAAGGCCGTCGCCGAAGCCGGCGCCGATATGCTGCGGGGCGGCGCATTCAAGCCTCGGACCTCCCCGTACGACTTCCAGGGGCTCGAGGTCGAAGGCTTGCGCCTGTTGCGGAAGGCGAAGGAGGCTACCGGCCTTTCCATCATCACCGAGGTGATGAGCGACGGCGACGTCGATCTCGTTTCCGAGTACGCCGATGTCCTGCAGATCGGCGCCCGCAACATGCAGAACTTCTCCTTGCTGAAGGCCCTCGGGCGTTCCACGCGGCCGATTCTCCTCAAACGGGGCATGAGTTCCACCATCAAGGAGTTGCTGATGTCGGCCGAGTACATCGTGGCCCACGGTAACCCGAACGTCATCCTCTGCGAACGCGGAATCCGCACTTTCGAAACCGAGACTCGGAACACCTGCGACATTACTGCCGTGGCCGTGCTGCACGAGTTGACGCACTTGCCTGTGGTTGTCGATCCCAGCCACGCCACGGGAAAGCGGAGCCTGGTGCCGGCGCTGGCTCGCGCCGCGGTCGCCATCGGCGCGGACGGTCTGCTGGTGGAGGTCCATCCCTGTCCCGAGAAAGCGATCAGTGACGGCGCGCAGTCGCTCCGCTTGCCACAATTCCGGCAGATGATGCAAGACCTCGGGCCGTACTTTAAGCTCTGGAAAGAGGCGCGCCTGGCTGAAACCCCCGCGGCGGTGTAAGCTGGCACTATTGTGCGGTTCCGGCTCCATCCGCTGTTTCTCCTGCTGTTCATCGTCGCAATCTGCGCCGCCGTCATCGTTGTGGTCTCTTGGCTTCGGTCCCGCTCAGCCAGCAAGGTCGAACACTTGATGGCCTTTCTGCCGCAGGGAGACCCGGTCGTCCTCGAGATCGACGTATCGGCGCTGCGGCGCTCCGGTGTGCTGGACCTGCTCGCCGGCGCAAAGGTCGCCGAGGAACCGGAGTATAAGGCGTTCGTCGCCGGAACCGGCTTTGACTATCGGAGCGATCTCGATCTGATCCTGGCCGCTTTTCAGAAGGAGTCCTCGTACTACCTCCTGCGAGGCCGCTTCGACTGGAAGAGAATCACCGCCTACGCAGCCGGACAAGGCGGCCTCTGCCGGAATTCCTTCTGCCGGGTCGTCGGAAGTACTCCCAAGCGCAACATCTCGTTCTTTCCGTTGCGGCCCGGCGTCATGGCCCTGGCGGTAAGCACCGACGCCTGGGCCGCCAGCGACTTGATGGCGCGCAAGGAACGGAAGTTCGCCTTCCAGCCGCCCGGCGATCCGGTTTGGCTGCACCTGCCGGCCTCCCGCCTCAAGGACACGGAGAACCTTCCCGCAGGCACGCGGCTGTTCGCCAAGGCCATGGAGTCCGCCGACCGGGTCACGCTCTCGCTCGCGGCGCAGGAAGGCCGGTTCGAAGCCCGCCTCGACGTCGCCTGCCGGACTGCGCAAGACGCCTCCGTCCTCTCGTTCCAGCTCGAAGGAGTCACTCGCCTTCTGCGCAGCCTCATCAATCGGGAGAAGCAGACGCCCAACCCGGGCGATCTCAGCGGTCTGCTGGCGAAAGGCTCGTTCCATCATCAGGACCGGCGCGTTCTCGGCCGATGGCCCGTCCAGCGCGAGTTTCTGGAACGCCTCACCGGCGGTTCGCTCTGACATGGGTTTCAGCTCGCCCCGCGGCGTTCTCTGCGCCGGTAACATCGTCCACGACACACTTGTGAGGCCGGTCGATCGGCTCCAGTGGAGCACGACGACGTGGGTCGAGGAGATCCACGCGAGCCTCGGCGGCAATGGCGCGGCCACATCCTTCACTCTTGGCAAGCTCGGCGTGCCTGTGCGCCTGCTCAGCATGGTCGGCAGTGACCCGTCCGGAGACGAACTGCTCCGCCGTCTGGAGTCCGCCGGCGTGGACGTGAGCTATGTAACACGATCCGAGGCGCCCACCGCCGCGACGATTGCGCTTGTTCACCACGGCGGCGACCGCCTGTTTCTGCACCGACCTGGCGCGAGTGGAGCGGCATTTCGCGAGCCCATCGAGTTCACTCCGGAAATCCTTCGAGGGATCTCACATTTCCACCTGGCCAACGTCTTCGCGCTACCGCTCCTGCGCCCGCACGCGGCCGAAACCCTCCGCCGGGCGAAGGCGGTTGGTCTCGCCACCTCCCTCGATACGGGCTGGGACGCACTTGGACGGTGGATGGAGGACCTTGGTCCCTGCCTGCCATCCGTTGACTTGCTGTTCGTCAATGAATCCGAAGCGCGCACGCTCTCCGGGCGCTCTTCAATCGAGGAAGCCGCCGCCGCGCTGTTAGACTCCGGAGCGGGCCGCGTCGTCGTCAAACTCGGCGCGCAAGGGTGTGCGGTGTTCGCCGGTGACGAAGAGTTCCGTGCCCCGGCGTTCCCGATCGAGGTCGTCGACACGACAGGGGCGGGTGATTGCTTCGCCGGAGGCTATCTTGCCGCTCTCGCGCGTGGCCTCTCCCACGGAGCCGCTGCCCGGTACGCCAACGCGGCCGGCGCCCTCTCCGCCTCCCATCTCGGCGGCGTCGACGGCATCCTCTCGTGGGAGGAGATGGAACGCTGGATGGGAAATGGGGACTGACCCACCATTTCGCCGCTGTTGCGAAATGACTGTCTGTCCCCATTTCTTCCTGGTCACAACTTCTCGAGCACCAGCTTTTCCAACCGCCTCTGCCCCGCACCTTCGTCCGCGCCGGGACGGTGCTGCTCTTCCGATATCTCCGCCAGTTCCCGGTGCACCGGATTGCCCGCGTCGAATTGCGGCAGCCTCAAATGTCGGATCACTGACGGTGTTCCGAACCCCCGCCCAGCGGACGAAAACGACTTCACGAACTCCCGCACCGGCCCCGAATTCAGTACCGCGCAGAGGTAATGCGCCTCGGCGGCATTCTCCACCGGGATAAACGCGGTCGTCTCGAGTGGAATCATCCGTTTTCGTCCGAGAGGTCCGTCCCAGTCCGAAATCACCGCCGCTACCAGGTCGTTGCTCATCCTCTTCCAGACCACCTTGAACGGGGAGAACGTCTCCACCGCAATGTTGAACTGGCTGTAAAACGGATTCCCGGCCTCCTCGTGGTACTTGCGGTACAGCGCTCGCCGGAGCAGTTCTTCCCGGAACCCGCGCAGATACC
>JAEHDI010000867.1 GCA_016880505.1 Bryobacterales bacterium
AGCATGGGCGGTTTCCATACCGGCCAGTGGCTGACCCCAAACTTCAACGACAGCGACCCGGGGGCATGGTGGGCCCCCAACTACCAGATGCTCCGAGATCCGAGGCTCAGCGGGAGCGAACAGAAGGTGATCACATACCAGGAGCGCAGCCAATTGTTGTACTTTGCCGGTTACTTCGATCCCACCGGCACCGGCCTGACAAACTACCAACCGGCCCTGGCTCCACCGGGCGCTGATGGAAGCAACAACGTTCCGATGAAACTCGCCAATGGGGAAACGGTGGATGTGCCCTATGTCGTCTACAACTCCATGCCGAGGAACTTCATCCAGGGACCGTCGAACTGGAATCTGGACTTCTCCCTGTTCAAGAACTTCCAGATCCGCGAAAACATGCGGCTCCGTGTTACCGCGGATGCCTTCAATCTGTTCAACCACCCAAATAACATCAACCCGGATCTTACGACCGGGCTGGTTGACCTGGGCGTCTCCGCGAATGCACCGCGGATCATTCAGTTCTCGGCGCGGTTCGATTTCTGACGAGCGTTAAGCGATAGCGGTGACCCCAAGGGGCCGGGCGCAAGACTGCGTTCCCGGCCCCTTATCTTTGCGCACTTCCCGGTTCGCGAAAACTATTGGAATAGAGGAGACTGGGGGGATCGACATGAAACCTGCATCCAAAGACAAGGGAATCTGAGAAATGACCGGACCAGATCGTAAAAATCGGGAGAACCGGATCGCCGGTGCGGCCCTGATTCTGCTGTTGCTTTCGTCAGGCTGGGCTCGCGCCCAGGAGGAAGACAAACCTTCCAAGGACACTGTCGCCTGGGCCCTCGATGACACCGACAAGGTCCACCCCGTCACGGGCAATCTGTTGTCCCAGGGTAAGGATCTCTACACCGGCAAACTCACGGGACCCGGCGAGCACCGGACCTCGAACTCCGTCTGGAACGCCGCCTCCCGGACCGTCAAGCTGTTCGCCGGCCGGAACGAGTTCGTTTCGTTCCAGGTGGTGCTCGAAAAAGGGAAGGACGACCTCCACAAGATCTTCGTCAACGCCACCGATCTACTGGGAGCGAACGCGCGCATCAGCGCCGACAGCCACATCAAGCTGTTCAAGCAGCTCTACGTTCAGCTCGATGGCGTCTGGTATCCCGACGCGCTGGTGCCGTTCGACATCGCCGGCGTCACGCCCATGGAATTGCCCGACCCCGCGAGTGGCGTCCCCGGGCAGCGCGCCCAGTCCGTGTGGATCGACGTCTACGTGCCGCACACGCTGCCGCCGGGGAGCTACACCGGCCAGATCATCGTTCTCCATCGCAATACAAACAAGCAGGCCATCCTGAACGTCGAGCTCGAAGTCGCTCCGTTCACTCTTCCGGATGAGGTCGGCCTGGAAATCGACCTGATGAACTACGGCTTCCTCAACATCGAGCGCGGCTGGCCGGACATGGTCATCGACGGGCCTCGTCACCGGGCCATCGAGCGCGAATTCTTTCGTTCGGCCCACGAGCACCGCATGACCTTCGCCGTGGTCCCCTACAACCACGACGGCAGCATTCCGAAAGGCGTCAAGCCGGAGCTTGCCGGAACCGGCGCTGATGTCCGCGTTGCCGACTGGAGTTCCTGGGATGCGCGTTTCGGCCCGCTCCTCTCCGGCGAAGCCTTCGCGGACCTCCCGCGCGCCCGGCAGCCCGTGGGTCACTTCTTCCTGCCCTACAACCTGATGTGGCCCTCCGACATGCGCCATTGGAAGAAGGCCGACTATCGCACCGAGCACCTCCGCGTCAGCGAGCAATTGCGCAAGCACCTTGCCGCGAAAGGCTGGACGAAGCCGCAGTACCAGATCTATTACAACCACAAGGAGCACTACCAGTTCTTCCCGTGGAACCTCGACGAGCCGACGCGCCCTGAGGATCTCGACGCGCTCCGCTACCTCGGCGAAATCCTCAAGGAATCCTTCCCGGCGAACGACCCGGTGCGCGTACTCTACCGGCTCGACATCGGCCACTTCCACTGCGAGAACGTCGAATCTTGCACGCACAAGCGCGAGACCGGCGCGAAAGCGGTCAGCGTCCTGAATCCCTTCGTCGGTCTCTGGAACGTTAACTCTGCGCACTATTACAGCAACGTCGCCGAGGGTC
>JAEHDI010000101.1 GCA_016880505.1 Bryobacterales bacterium
ACCTGGCGCAGCAGCGCATCTACGGTCAGCCAGCCGGTGGCAATGGAAACGAGAAAGGCGAGCGCAGCCATCATCCTAACGGCCGACCCTCCGGAATATCATCACCCCGCTGCCGAGATCCCGGGTGAGCTTCAGTTGATGGCGCCGCTCGATGGCGCTGACGCCGGCCGGATTCGAGAAGTTCCCGAGCACCCAGTCGGTCGCCTCACGAGACGGCAACTCCACCAGCACACGGGGCGCAAGTGCGTACTGTGCGCCGAAGAACGCCGCGCTTCCACGGACTTGTTCGAAAGGCACGTCGGACACATAGCCGACCACCACGTCTCGCGGAAGGATCGTTGCCGCTTCGCGCAATCGCTGGACCTGTATCTCCACCGCGTACGGATCGCCGGCTGTGCGGTTTGTGAGCGTCGTCGTCCGGTAGTACTCAAGCGACGCCGCAAGCGACAGCACCGCGACCAGTCCTACGCCAGCGAGGACCCGCAGAGGGTACATGGACTTCGTTTCAGTTTCAGGAGTGCCCATGGAACAGACCGATGAGAATAGCAGAAACCGCGGCGGCGACGCGCACCCGCCCGTTATAATCAAGGCTTCCATGCAAGCTGAACTGGTCTGTTTTAACGCCGGCTGCCGTGCGCGCTTTCCACTCACAGAGGTAATCTACAACTGCCCGCGATGCGGCGGCCTCCTCGAATGCGGTTATCCCGGCCGCGCCGTCGACCCGCCCGCGCTGAAGCGCACGTGGCGGGAACGGCGGATGAGCAACGCTCCGCTCGACCGCAGCGGTGTCTGGCGGTACCGCGAGATGATCCCGTTTCTCGAGTCGTACGGCAAGGTCGTCACGTTGAGCGAGGGCAACACACCGGTCCTCGACGCGCCCCACGCGGCCGCCTGGGTTGGACTTGACCAGATCGCATTCAAGCATCAGGGTTTCAACCCGACCGGTTCGTTCAAGGACAACGGGATGACCTGCGGTGTGGCGCAGGCCCTCCGCCTTGGAATGAAACGTGTTGCCTGTGTGTCCACCGGCAACACGTCCGCGTCCATGGCTGCGTATGCGAGCGCGGCGGGATTGCAGCCGTTCATCTTCATCCCGCACGGCAACATCTCGTACGGAAAGCTTGCGCAGGCGCTCGAATATGGCGCCAAGACCCTGCAAGTGGAGGCGAACTTCGATCAAATTCTGGCCCTCGTGCGAGTTCTCGCCGAACGGCTCGGTATTTACCTGCTCAACTCCATCAACCCCTTCCGCATCGAAGGGCAGAAAACGATCATGGTTGAGCTGATGGACCAGAGGGACTGGAACCCGCCCGATTGGATTGTCCTCCCCGGCGGCAACTTGGGCAACACTTCGGCGTTCGGCAAAGCGTTGCGCGAGATGCTGGATCTTGGTCTCATATCGCGAATCCCCCGCTTGGCCGTCATCCAGGCCGAAGGAGCCGCGCCGTTCTATGGACTGATGCACTCGTCCAACCGCTCAGAACTTCCGAAGGTCGAGCATCCTGAGACCCTCGCGACCGCCATCCGCATCGGCGATCCCGTCTCCTGGCCAAAGGCCCTGCACGAGGTGGAGACCTCGGGCGGCATCGTAGAAAAAGTGACCGAACAGGAGATTGCCGACGCTAAGGCGCAGATCGGACTCTGCGGCATCGGTTGCGAACCTGCCTCTGCGGCGACCCTTGCCGGCATCCGAAAGCTTCGCGCCGCCGGAGTCATCGAGCGGAATGCGGACGTGGTCGCAGTGTTGACCGGCAATCTCCTCAAGGACCCCGACTACATTTACCGCTACCACACGGGCCAGCTTGCGGCGCCGAGCGGCCAGAAGCTGGAATCCACCTACGGTAACCAGCCGGTTGTCGTCCCGAATGACCCGGACCGCATCGCGGAGATGCTGGCGTAAGGACGCGAAAGAAACCATCTCTACCGAGGCGTGATCAGACCGCCGAGTTTGTCCTGCTCCGCCGCAGCCGAACGCGGGAAACGGGTCGAGTACGCTTCCAGATATTTGAGGCCCGCGCCGGTGTTATACACGAGAATCTTCTCGTTTGCCTTCACCGCGCCCGCCGCAATCAGCTTCCCGAGCGCCGCAACGCACGCTGCGCCTTCGGGGGCCATGAACAATCCCTCCTCCGCGGCGAACTTGACGCCTTCGTCGAGCAGTTCGGCGTCGGTGACGGAAACCGCCGTACCGCCGCTTGCGCGTAGAATGTCGAGAATCAGAAAGTCGCCGAGCGGCTTCGGCACGCGCAGGCCGCTGGCTGCTGTATAGGCGTTCTCCCAGAAGCGGCAACGCGATTCGCCCCGCTCGAACGCCTCGACAACGGGACGGCAACCCTCGGCCTGAACCGCGACCATCCTCGGCCGCTTAGCGGAGACCCAGCCGAACGCTTCCATCTCCTCGAACGCCTTCCACATCCCGAGCAGCCCAACGCCGCCGCCCGTCGGGTATAGAATGACGTCGGGCAGCTCCCAGTGAAACTGCTCGGCGATCTCGTAGCCCATGGTCTTCTTGCCCTCGACGCGATACGGCTCGCGCAGGGTCGACATGTCGAACCAGCCCTCGGTGGCACGACCTTCGGCGACCAAACGGGCGCAATCGCTGATGAGACCGTCCACGAGCGTCACTTTAGCGCCGAACGCCTTGCACTCCGCGTAGTTGGACAGCGGGACGTCGCGCGGCATGAAGATGTTGGCCTCAATTCCCGCCGCCGCCGCATAAGCCGCCAGGGCGCTCGCGGCGTTGCCCGCCGACGGAATCGCCAGTTTGCGGATGCCGAGCTCGACCGCCATCGAAACCGCGCACGAGAGACCTCGCGCCTTGAACGATCCCGTCGGGTTCACCCCGTCGTCCTTCACCCAAAGGTCTTCGAGCCCCAGGCGCGCCCCGGCATTTCGGCACCGGACCATCGGCGACATGCCTTCGCCGAGCGATACGATCGAACCGGGCTTCCCGACCGGCAGCACGGCGGCATAGCGCCACATTGTGGGCGGTGCGTTGTTGAGCCACTCCCGGCTCCAGCCTTGCCGCACCTGCACGAGATCATAGCGAACCGAAAGAGGCCCGCCGCACTCGCACACGTTGTGAACGCGTCCAGCCTCATACTGCTTACCGCACAGGCTGCATTCGAGATGCGTGATTGTGGTCATGTAGTTCCTGCCGCCTCTCCTATCGCTGCTCGTAGGGAATCCAAACCTGCATCGCCGATGGCCCCCGGTTCGAGAACGCGTAATACGGGATAAAAGAAATGGTCACCGGCTTCCCCGCCCTGCCGCGAACGTCCCGCAGTGCCTCATAGAGCGGCCGCTCCGTGAGCGGCGGCTCCTCCGCCACGCCTGTATGCCACAACTCCACGATGCCCCCGAGCTTGTCGGGCCGGTACTCGCCGGTGAATCCTTTGGCTCGCTCGCCCCCGTGTGACAGCTTTACGTCAAAGATCGACGTTACGCCAAACTGATCGGCCTGCTCCATGCAATAGACCAGAGGTCCCCGCTCCACCGCCACACGGCCAGCGTTCTCCCGCACCAAGGGATTCGCGGACGTCAGCCGCGGGGTGATCCCGAGATCCAGCACCACTCGATCGTTCGGTTGCCACTTCCGCCGGATCGCGAGATATTCGCCGGCCTTCACCGGATCGCGTACCGGCCGACCATTTACCGCTGCCCGCGCGGAGCTCGCCCAGGCCGGGACACGCAGAAATAGCGTGAACTCCGCCGCGCGCTCCGGCCGCATCGAGATCTCGACTGTGCCCTCCCACGGGTACTTTGTAGTCTGCTTCAACCTCAGCCCGGTTCCGTCCTCCAGTCGCCAATCGAGCGTGTTGTCGTCGTAGAGATGAATGTGGAGGCCCTCCCGGCTGGTGCTGTAGAAGTAGCCGGGCAGCGAGGCCAGCACGCGCTGGAGATTCGGAGGGCAGCAGGTGGTACTGTACCAGGGGTTGCGGATTTTGTCCTCCGGGTCGCCGGTGAGCTCGAGCGGATTCCGGTAGCAGTAAAGCGTGCCGTCCAACGACATGCCTGAGTTGACTCCGTTGTACAGTGCCCGCTCGATCTCATCGGCGAATCGCGCCTCCCCGGTCGCCGCCAGCAGCCGCCAGTTCCAGATCATGTTGCCGATCGCCGCACAGCTTTCCGTGTACGCGAGTCTGTTCGGCAGCTCGTACGGCTCGCCGAACGCTTCGCCCTGCGCCCGGGAACCGACGCCGCCGGTGATGTACATCTTGCCGTGCGTCATGTCCTGCCACAGGCGGTCCAGCGTCCGCCGGTACGCCTCGTCCCCGGTCTCGATGAAGTAGTCCGTCGCCCCGCTCGCCGCGTACATGGTCCGCACGGCGTGGCCCTCGAGCTTCGTCCGCTCGATGAACGGCTTGCCGCTGAAGAGGTACACCACGTCCCGGCGACTTAGCTTCAGGCGCTCGCCGTCGCCCCGTAAGAGATAGCCGGCGAGGTCCAGATGCCGGCGGTCGCCGGTCGTCCGATACAACTCCACCAGCGCCAGCTCCAGCTCCGGATGGCCCGTGAGCAGCGGTTTCTTGTCCGGCCCGAAATCGCGGATGAGATACTCGACGAACCGCAGCGCGCCGTCCAGAAGCCTGCGATTCCCCGTAGCCCGGTGATACGCGATCGCCGCCTGCAACAGGTGACCGAGGCAATACAGCTCATGACCGCTCTGCATCTGCTGGAACCGCAGCGGCACGCGGTCTTCGACGAAGTACGTGTTCAGGTAACCGCTTGGCTCCTGCGCCGCCAGGATCTCGTCCGTCAGTTGATCAAACTGCGCGCGGAGTTTCGGATTATCGCCTGATTGCAGCACGAACGCCACCGCTTCCATCCACTTGTAGAGGTCCGAATCCGTGTACAGCGGTCCGCGCCGGGCGACGTTTTTCCGGCCCGAGAGCCGCCGGAAATTGTCCACCACTCCGTTCTCTTCGAGCAGCGCGAGCAGACTGGGGATGCTCCTCTCGACGTTCACCTGACGCCGCTTCGACCAAAATCCGTCCTCGATGGTCACGGCCCGCACCGGCACGCTGTGCAGTCGCGCGTGCGGCGACTTGCGGAGATCCAGCACGCCGGCGTCACGCCAGTCTTGGGCGGTCAGCAGGGGAGCCAGTACAAGCAGGGCAAAAATAGTGCGCGGGAACATGGTGTCAACACTCCATTATTTGCCGGAAGCTACCCTGGGAAAGAGCGTCAGCCGCAGATTCGTGCTGCCATACGGGATCAACGTCACTGTTTCCTCGGTTTGAGTGGAACGAACCGGGCTTTCGGGCATGGGTCCGGCAGAGCCGGCTATTAGCTTCCATTCCGGAATCCGGCGGCCTTTCGCAGACAGCACCACCGGCGCGCCGTCCGGCGACAGGGGCAGAGGGCCCACCGGCCGTTCCTCCATCGAGATCGAGGCGGCGGGGTTCTCAGGGTCCACGGCCAGCCCGTAATTCCACGCAGTCGTCGGGTGGACCTCCCAGTCGGCGTGCGGCTCCTGGCCTTTGACCTTCTTCCAGTCTTCGCCGATCTTCAGCGAGAACACCAGCGGCCCTCTCAGGATCGCGACGGTATCCCGATATCGTGTCTCCGTGCGCAGCGGCATGGGAAAACGGATCTCAACCGTGTCGCCAGCCTGCCAGCGTCGCTCGATGGTGTGGAATGTGCCCGGCTTCACGCCGTTGGTGCGTTTTCCCACGACAGTGATTGCGGCGTCTTTCGCCCAGCCCGGGATGCGTAGCGTCAGCGGGAACGCGACCGGCTTCGCGGGCCGGACTGTCATGCGGATCGTCTCGCGGAATGGATACTCCGTGTCCTCCTCGATCACCACCGCGACTCCGGCCCGCACACGCGCTTCCACGCGCGACGGCGCATAGGCCACTGCGGCGAGTCCTTCGTCACGCGTCGCCATCCAAAGGTGCGCGGCGAATTTCGGCCAGCCCTGGTGCATGTTCGAGGTGCAGCAACCGAAGTTCGGTTCCAGGCCGAAGATGTTCGAATCCGGCCCGTTGTTGGTCCAGTTTCGCTTCTTGTCGATGCTGCACATCACCTGGTTCACCTGCTGGTCGTACGGGTGGGCCCACATATCCGGTTGGAAGGTCGCCGGAAGCGCGTTGAAGGCGATGCGTTCCAGCCGGTCTCCAAACGCGGGGTCGCCGAGAATCGCCAGCAGTTGTTCCAGCGAGAACATCCCCTCGACCACAGCGCACAACTCCGTTCCCTGCGTCGGGTCGAGCCCTGCATAGTGCTCGTCGCCGCTGTGGACGCCGTTGGCCTGCCCATGATTCCGGTCCATATGATCGAGCAGTGTGTAGACCGCGTTCCGGTCCGTCTCGTCGCCCGAAATCTGCCACCAGACCGCGGACGTTTTCAACGCCATTGCATTGTTGACAACGTGCGTCTTGAGGCTGATCTGTTCTTTGGTGACCTTGGCCGGATACCGGAAGTCGGCGAAGTGCGCTTTCCAGTCGAACGCCTGGGGATGGAGTGCGCGCGCAAGCTCGAGCAGCTCCTTATCGCCAGTGCGGTTGTACAGCCAGACGATGCTGAGAATCTCC
>JAEHDI010000868.1 GCA_016880505.1 Bryobacterales bacterium
AGGTCGGCGTGGGGGCTCTTGGGTCCCCAGTCGTCCATAAAGTTGTCGAAGGTGTAGTCGTGGCAAGCCGGGGCGCCGGGTCTATCGCAGCCCCAAAGTACGTAAGCGGCCTGGAAGTCCTTCGCACGGAGAAGTTCGAAGAAGCGCTTGGCCTGCTTCGTCTCTCGGTAGTTGCGAAACAGGAGATAAAAAGTACCGGCGAGAGCCGCGATCACAGCGATGGAAAGCAGAACGCGTCTGATGCGCCGCTCGCGCTGTTCTTCGCCGGCGCCGTAGCGCTCCAGATAACCCGCCATCGTCGTCAGATTCTGTTTCTACTTTACCGGATACGCCTTGTCGTAAGCGTCCGCGGCGTCTTTAGTGATTTCCAGGGCGGGTTTGAAATAGACGGTGTTGGAGACGTCGATCACGACGTCGAGACCCTTTTCTTCAGCTATCTTCCGGACCACATCGGCCATCTGCCGGCCGCCTTTTCCGAGAATGGTGTTGCGTTCGAAATCCACTTCCGACTGAAGGTCTTCGCCGATTCGCTGAAGCTCACGCTGCTTGCGCTGGCCCTGGATGGTGAGGTCCTGCTGGGCCTGCTGGGTGAGCTTGTCACCCATGGTCTGAAGCTGCTTCTGGATGCCCTCCAGATCTTGCCGCAGCTTGTCCATCTCCTCCTGCCGAGGCTTGAACTTGGCCTCAAGTTCGGCCTGGGCCTTCTTCATTTCCGCGGTAGCCAACAAGGCTTGCTGCATGTTGATGATCGCGATCTTCGATTGCGCAGCAGCGGGAAGCACCGTGAAGGCGCAGGTGACGGCCGCTAGCAACGGCAGACGGAAAGCGTTCCACGAAATCATGCCAAACAGACTCCTCACTTTTTGGGAATACTCTAACAGGTTAACACAACGTGACTTACCACCATCGCCGGAGATTGGGCGCGGTGCGAGACTATTCAGAGAACACCCCGAGGATCTCGTCCTCGCGAACGATAAGGTACTCCTCGCCGCCGATCTTGATTTCCGAACCGGAATATTTGCCGAACAGGATGTGATCGCCTTCCTTAACGGCCACCGGCACACGCTCCCCGCTTTCGAGCAGTTTTCCGTTGCCGACCGCGATCACTTTGGCCCGGGTGGGTTTTTCCTTGGCGGTGTCGGGGATGATAATTCCGTGCTGAACGGATTCCGATTCTTCGGTGCGCTGAACGAGCACGCGGTCATGCAGAGGCCGAATGTCCATGAGACGACTCCTTTCCTCGAAGAAGCTCCTTGGAAGACGGAATGGGCGGCGATCAATGCCGCCCGCCGTGTGCCAATATAGCCCGTGGGCGCGGAAGAGTCAACGCCGGAGGGATGCGTGATATTCTTGTGGGCTGCGCGGCGCGGCCGCGCGGGAGGTTCCGGATGGCGAAGAAATCCGTTTCGCGGCGGAGTTTCATGGCGGTTGCCGGCGGGGTCCCTGCCGCCGCGACAGCGCGCAATCCCGTGGTGGCGAATCCTTTGGTCATCAGTGAGGTGAAAGTGGAACAGGAGCCTCTCCGAATCGTCACGATGTACCCGTTCGAGCCGCACGAGGCGGCGAAGATTACGAGCGCGGGGGCGGTCAGGGTCGATCTGATCATCTGTAAAACGCCGGAGGAGTTCCGCCAGAAACTGAGGGACGCGGAAGTCGTCTACGGCGGCGTGCGTGGACGGGACCTGCCGGGAGCGCCAAAGCTGAAATGGGTCCAGGCGGGCGGCGCCGGCGTCGAGGGCCTGGACCGGGAGTTCGTAGAAAGCCCGGTGGTGCTGACAAACTACGCGCGCACGTTCGCTCCCGGTATTTCGGAGACGGCAATTGGGCTCCTGCTGTGCCTCACGCGGGGCATCAGCAAGTACTACGTGCCTCAGTTCTCCAAGCGCACCATGGATCCCGTCGGCACGCCGAAGTCGGATCACCATTCCGAGCTGGTTGGGCGGACGATGGGAATTGTGGGAATGGGCGGTATCGGCAGCGCGGTGGCGAGAAGGGCTTACTACGGCTTCGACATGCGCATCGTCGGCACCGACGCACGGCCGATCCCGAAGCCGGAGCACGTTGCAGAACTACGCGACCCGGAATGGTTTCCGAAGATGGTCCCGCAAGTGGACGTGCTGGTGGCGGCGGCGCCTCACACTCCCGAAACGGACCGCATGTTTAACGAAAAAGTCTTCCGCAACATGAAGAAGACCGCTTATTTTCTGGCGCTGTCCCGCGGCGGGCTGTTCGACGACATGGCGCTCGTGAAGGCACTGAAGGAAGGCTGGATTGCCGGCGCGGGGCTGGACGTATTTCCAAAGGAGCCGCCACCGTCGGAGCACCCGATTTTCGACTGCCCGAACGTCGTCATGTCGGCGCACACCTCGGGATGGAGTCCGGACCGGCAGGTGCGTCTGATCGATCTGTTCGCGGAGAACGTGAGCCGCTACACGAGAGGGCAGCCGCTCATCAACGTGGTCGACAAGCAGCGCGGCTACTGATCGGATTCACTCTTCTGCCGGGACCGCGTCCGTGGGGCGGCGAAGAGGCCGCCGATGTGCTGCTGAAGGCGGCGGAAGATCAGTTCCGGCTGCTGGCTGGCGTCGATGGTCACGAAGTTGTACTTGGATGCCATCCGATCGAACGCGCGTATGAGCCGAGTCTGATACCTGACGAAGCTGTCATACATGTCGCGCCCGAATCGCATATCCATTCCGCTTTCCCAATAGTCGAAGGCGCCTCGGCCGAGGACTACGCGGGAAACCAAGTCCTTGACGTCGCAGCGGAGGTAGAAGACTGCGTGCGGCACGAGAGCGAAACCGGCCACCTGCTCGATCCAGCGCCGATCCTCGTTGCGCGCGATGGCCCGCGCCATGATCGAGAAGATGTAGCGGTCGGTGAGGACAACGAAACCGGCGCGCAAGGCGGGAATGATTTTATTTTCGAGGCGGTCCGCGAAGTCGGTCGTGTAAAACAGGGTCAGCGTGACCGACCCGAGCGTATGTCCTTCCTTGGCCTGCTGGATGCCCTTAGCGGCAAGAGCGGAACGCGCCATGCCGGTGTCGAGGACGGCGTGGCCTTTCTGCTCGAGCCAGACGCGCAGGCGACTGACCTGAGTGGACCGTCCGACCGCGTCGGGGCCCTCGATCACGATGAGTTTTCCCTGGAGTTCGTCCGGGTCGATGCCGGGCAGCGGCTCACTATAGAACTGAAGCGGCAGTTTCGAAATCACTGGTCTCTCCGGGTTCGAAGCGGAGAACGTCGGTTCTCAGACGCTCACCCAATTCCTCCATCACGATCCGGCGCATCTGTTTCTGCTGCTCTTCGATTGAGCCGGCGGCATCGATGACGTGGAAGCCCATCTCCGCGATCATCGATTCGTACTCCTCCAGAATCCGCCCCTGGAACAGCCGGAAGCTTTCCTCGATGTTACGGCTCAGGCCGATGTCCATGCCGGCCTCGTAATACTTGATGGCGTTGCGGCCACCGAGGATCCGGCCCAAGGCGACATCGAGGGGCACGCGAAAGTAGAAGGCAAGGTTCGGACGGATGGCGAAGCGGTACAGGTTTCGAACCCAGCGGCGACTCACGCCACGGACCACATCCCGGCCGAAAGCGGTGTAGGCGTAGCGGTCGGCGCAAACGACGGCGCCGGCTTTGAGGAGCGGAAGGATGTAGCGCTCCATGCGGTCGGCAAAGTCGGTGGCGTGGATCAGGCTGAACGTCGTCGGCGTGAACATCTCCTTTTTCTTGCCGCGGCGGGTGGTTTCGCTCACGAGCGGAGAGGAGTTCCATTCACTGAAGGCAACCGCCAGCCCCTGGGAGCGCAGCCACTGGCTCAGGAGGGAGATTTGGGTCGACTTGCCGGAGCCGTCGATGCCTTCCACAACGATGAGCTTGCCCTTGAAACGGTTCGGCAGAAAGAGAGCCATAAGCACCGGGGAATTCTTATTATATTCCTAGTATGCCGAGATACGCCGCGATCGACATCGGCAGCAATTCTGTGCGGATGCTCGCCGCGGAAGTAGCCCCGGGCGCGCCGGCGCGCATCCTTGCAGCCGAGCGTCAGGTGACCCGGCTGGGAGAGGGCGTTTTTCGGAACGGATTTCTCACCTCCGAGGCGATGGACTTTGCCTGCGCGACCCTGACGAGTATGGCGCGGATTTACCAGCAGCTCGACGTGGTGGGTGTACGCGCCGTAGCCACCAGCGCCGTGCGGGACGCACGCAACCAGGCGGAGTTCCTCCAGCGGGCTTCCGATGCCATTGGAGCGCCTGTGGAGCTGGTCTCCGGGCAGGAGGAGGCGCGCCTGATTCACCTCGGCGTGCAGACCCGCTGGCCGCATCCTAAGCAGCGCGTGCTGATCATCGATATCGGCGGCGGCAGCGCGGAACTGATCCTGAGCGAGCAAGGCCGGATGACGGCGGCATTCTCCAGACCGCTCGGCGCAGTTCGTCTGAGGGAAGCGTTCCTCAAACACGACCCACCGGAGCCGGCCGAATTGCACCGGCTCGACGAGTACATCGAGGAGAAGCTGGCTGGACCGATCCAGCGGATCGGGACCGGCCCGTGGGACCGCGCGATCGCGACCTCTGCGACCGCGTCCGCGGTAGTGTGCGCGGTGAACCGCATTCCGAGGTCGAGGCGCGACTCGGCCGACAGGTTGCGAGCCACTGCCCCGCAGGTGCGCAAGTTTTTCGACGCTGTCTCGCGGCGCGACTTGAACGCACGCCGCAAACTCACCGGTATCGGACCGCGGCGAGCCGAGATCATCATTCCCGGCGCGGCAGTGCTGGTGCGGGCGATGAGGGATTTCCGCCTGCCGCCGATTTGGTACTCCGACGCCGGCGTCCGAGATGGAGTCATCGCCGATCTGGCCGCGCGGAGGGTGGGCCAGGAGCTCACGCAACTCAGCCGGGAGCAGCGCAGGGTGGTCGAGGACACGGCGCGGCATTACGGGGTCCAGGTGAAACACGCGCGCAAAGTCGCGTCGCTCGCACATACGTTGTTCGATTCGTTTCAGTCGCTGCACGAGCTTCCGCCGAACACTGGAAGGCTGCTCGAAGCGGCCGCCTATCTGCATGACACCGGGCACTATGTCAGCGACACGCGGCACCACAAGCACTCCTATTACCTGGTGGCGAACTCCGACATGCCCGGCTTCACCGACAGGGAGCGGTTGCTGATCGCAAATCTGTGCCGCTACCACAGGCGCGCGCTGCCGGCGCCGATACATGACAATCTCCAGTTGCTAAGCGCTGAAGAAAGGCGTACAGTCGATCTGCTGCATCCCCTGCTGCGGCTTGCGGATAGCTTGGATCGCAGCCACGATCAGAGGGTTGAGAGCCTGGAATGTCAGATTCATGACGACACAGTGGTGCTGCATATCCGGGCGGCCGCGGACACGGACCTGGAGGAGTGGGCGGGCGAGAAGGCCGCGGAGATATTTCACAAGGTCTACCAGCGCCCGCTGTCGCTGGTAAGGGTCAGGTCATAAATGAAGTCGGGGGATAGCCCTTGCACCGGAGAACCGATTGCGAAATACGCAACTGTCCAGGCGTCCCGGCGGCTCAACCGCTTCGCATTCGAGTTGCGGCGGGCAGCCAAGTCCGGTGACGCTGACGCAATACACGACCTTCGCGTGTCGATCCGCCGGCTCTCGCAGTGCCTGCGCGTCTTCGGACAGTTTTTTCCCGCGCGCGATTCAAGGAAGATCCGGCGGCGGCTTCGCCTGACTATGGACATGGCCGCGGAGCTCCGCAACCGCGATATCACTTTGACTCTCCTTAACGAGGCGGGCGCCGGCGCAGACACGCCATTGTGCCGGAAGATCGCCGAGGACCGGAAAGAAGCGGAACGGGAGTTCGCCGAGTCGATCCGAAGGTGGGGACGTCGCGAGTTCTCGGCGAAATGGCGCCGGCGGTTGCGTCTCTGACGTCATGGCGAAGAAGAATGCTCAGAAATGGAAGGCGTCGCTCAGCGCCGCGGAGAACGCGAAGATCGTGCTCCCATTGCTCTCCCGAGACTACTTCTCAGCGGGGCGCAAGGCCGTCGGGGATAAGCTGCCGGCAGACGAGCTGCACCAGTTCAGGTTGGAAACGAAACAATTTCGCTACACGCTGGAAATGTTCCAGCTCTGCTATCCGACGGGCCTGGACCAGCGACTGGCGCAACTGCGGCAGATCCAGCAATACCTTGGAGACATCAGCGACTGCCTCACTGCGCGGGATCTGATCCGGACGATTCAGCCGCGGCGATCGAGGCAAGCCGAGGCAGTCCATGCGTTTCTCGATCAGCGGGCGGCGGAGCTGGTCGCCAAGTTTCGTGACTACTGGACTTCGACCTTCGATGCACCGGGACGGGAACGAAACTGGGCCGATTACCTGACGCGATTCGCCGGCCGCGGCAAAATGCGACCGCACCTCTGACCGGCGCACGGGGCGAAACGAAGGACCGGTCGAAACGTCCAATGATCAATGGCGGACGACCCAATTTCCGGACCGAGCGATGCTAAAATAGTGAGGGAATTGGGAGGTCGTCTAACGGTAAGACGGCAGACTCTGGATCTGCTTATCGGGGTTCGAATCCCTGCCTCCCAGCCAAGGACTTTACCGCGTTCCTGTTCTCCCATGCGACTCATTACCTTCGTTCTCACTGTTTTGCTGAGCGCGGCTTGTCTCGCTCAAGAGCCAGCCGCACTCTTTGAAAAAGCGCCGCCGGATGTGGATGAGGCGCTGCGCGCGCGCATCACGAAGTTCTATGAGGCGTACGTGAGCGGCAAGTTCCGCGAGGCCTACGAAATGGTCGCCGAAGACAGCAAGGAGGTCTTCTTCGAGGCCGAGAAGTCGCGCATCAAACAGTTCACTATCGTCAGCATCAAGTATTCGGACAACTTCACAAAGGCCGCCGCGGTCGTCGCCTGCGACCGTGACTTCGGCGCAATGGGGACCCGTTTCAAGGTGAAGGTACCGGTGGGCAGCCAATGGAAAATCGAAAACGGCGAGTGGCGGTGGTTCGCGATTCATTCCGACGAGGTGATGACGCCGCACGGCCCGATGCGGCCGGGACCGATGCCGAAGGAAGATGAGCTCGCGAAGTTGACACGCGCTCCGCGGGGTCCGGTGCTCCAGCGAATGGTGCGGCCCGACAGGCAGGTGGTGAAATTGAGCAGCACCAAGATCTCGACGGACCAGATCCAACTCAAGAGCGCGCTCCCTGGCGAGGTTAGCCTGGAAATGGACCGGAGCCAGCTATTGCCGGGGCTGGAGGTCGAGTTTGACCGAACGCAGTTGGAGCCGAAGGGGACGGCGCTGCTCTCGTTCCGATACACGCCCTCCGAAAAGAAGCCGCCAAAGACAAAAGAAGTCCG
>JAEHDI010000869.1 GCA_016880505.1 Bryobacterales bacterium
CAGATTGGCAGTGGCGATTTTGAGGTCGACACCGACCTGGCGGTTGGAGGTCTTGCCCGTCGGCTCGCCGTCGGTGACCAGAGCGCCGATGTAGGACTGCGACCAGAAGTTGGTCTTCAACCGTCCGACGAAGAAGTTCCGTCCCGGAGCGATGTTGGAATCACGGGTTTTGACATCCATCAGGCCGAGGTCGAAGCGGCCGATCTTACCGGTAATCTTCTGCCCAAGAAGGATCGGGACTTCCTCGCCCTCCACCAAACCGATACGGCGCGAGAAGAATGGAGTGAAATCCCGCGTGCCGGGGCTGGCGGCGAACTCGAAGATTCCTGAGTCTTCCAGGAAGAACTGCCGATGCTCCGGGAACAGAAGCGGGAAGCGGGTCAGGTTGATTTGCCGCGTGTCGACCTCTGTTTCGGCGAAGTCGGTATTGATCGAGGTGCTCGACACGAGGTTGGAAGTAATCCGGTAGAAAATGTCTACCCCGGCGTCGCGAGCCATCTGGTTCCGGTCGGCGCGCGAGACGTCGCGGCTGAAGCCGCCGAGCGCATACGGTTTCACATCGAGGCCGATGCCCTGGGAGAGTTTTTCGAGGCCGTTGACTTCGCCGGCGCGCGCCACCAGGAAGAACTCGCTGTCCAGATTCGACGAAGTCCAGCGTGACTCCTCGCGTAATCGGGCCACCCGGCGGGCGATATTGAAGCCCCACGTCGTTGTGTTTGGATTGAAGGCGATCGTCTTGAAGGGAATCTCCATCTCGACGGTCCACCCTTCGGAATCGATTCTAGTTCGCACGAACCAGACACCGTCCCAGTTCAGGTTAGGTGTGTTGTTCTCGGAGATGGTGCCTTCCACCATGACTCCGGCGGGGTTTGTGGCGAAGTAATAGGCGTTGCGTCGGTCGTGATAGGTGTCCAGCAGGACCTGGATGTGGTCGTCGAACAGGAGGCTGCCGTCGCGCTGCATCTGCGTCGCTCTGAGTTGTCCCGGCTGAGAGTCTCGGCAACGGATGGCGATGAAGAGGGCGCTGTCGTTGTAAAGGAGGCGGACTTCGGTGGGTTCTGAGGGCGCCGCGCCAGGTTGAGGATCCTGCTGCACGAGTTCGCCGACACCGGGGTGTTCCAGCCAGGCTTTTTCATTCAAGACGCCGTCAACGCGGATCCGCTCCGCTGTGCGGACCGCGACGGTCTGCCTTGTGCCTTCTTCCTGGGCGGCCTGACCTAGGGATGAGATGCCGAGCAAGGTGAGGCCAAGAACGGCCCTGCCAGCGGCACGTGCGAAGGCCGATGCGGTCCGAACCGAGGATGATCCCACTACTCGCCCCGAACCAGGTCTTCGTAAGTCTCGCGAGAGCGGACGACGCACCAGGAAGAACCTTCGATCAACACTTCGGGCGGGCGGACGCGGGAATTGTAATTGGACGAGAGCACGAATCCGTACGCGCCGGCAGTCCAGACGGCAAGCAGGTCACCGGGGAGCACGTTCTCCAATTCACGGTCGAGAGCCAGAAAGTCGCCGGATTCGCATACCGGCCCGACGACATCGGCCCGAATCCGCCCGCGGGAGGAGGCACGGAGGGGGATAATCTCGTGGTGCGACTGGTAAAGCGACGGCCGCATCAGGTCGTTCATCGCCGCATCCACCACAACGAACTCGCGTGAGCCGGTCCGCTTCCGGTACAGCACGCGTGTCAGTAGCACGCCGGATTCGGCCACGATCGACCGTCCGGGTTCGACCATCACGAACAGGTCCCGGCCCCGGACCTTCTCCTTCACGCGGGCGATGAATGCCCGGATCTCGGGAGTCTCCTCGTGGGGCCGATATCGGACGCCGAGGCCGCCGCCGAGATCGAGATGCCGGATCGGATGTCCCGCCGCACGCAGGCGCTCGACCAGGCCGAGCATCACGTCAATTGCGCCGATGAGCGCGTCGGTGTCCAAGATCTGCGAGCCGATGTGGCAGCCGACTCCCTCGATCAACAGGTTGGGCAGTGCACGTGCGCGATCGTAGACCCCTTCGACTTCCGAGATGTCGATCCCGAATTTGTGCTCGCGCATCCCTGTGGAGATGTACGGGTGCGTGCCAGCTTCGACATTCGGGTTTACTCGCAGCGCGACGCGAGCCTTAACGCCGCGCCGGGCGGCCAGCGCGTCGATCAGCGCCAATTCATTCTCGGACTCGCAGTTGAAACTATGGATGCCCTGATCGAGCGCGTATTCGATTTCGTCAGCTGTTTTACCGACTCCAGAGAAGACCACACCGGCCGGATCGCCGCCCGCCCTGATCACACGGAACAATTCACCGCCGGAGACGATGTCGAAGCCGGCGCCGGCCTTCGCCAGCAGCGACAGGACCGCGAGGTTCGAGTTGGCCTTCACTGCATAACAGACGCGGTGCGTCAGGTCACCAAGAGCTTCCTCATACGCACGGAAGCGGTCCAGAATCCCACGGGCGGAATAGACATAACAGGGCGTCCCGGCACGGGAAACGATGTCGGCGAGGGCGACATCTTCGCAGCAGAGCGTCCCATCGCGGTAGGCGAACACATCCGAGCTCGGATTCATCCGGTTACCTTCATCACGACCACTGTCTGATCGTCGGTGGTGCCCGCGCCGGTGCCGAAGTGGTCCACATCGATCAGTATGGCGTCGACGATTGCCTGAGCCGGGTCACGCCAGTGCTGCTGAAGAAGCGAGGCAAGCCGCCTTCGACCGTAATCCTGGCCGGCTAGGTTGTTCTGATCGACGATGCCATCCGAGTAGAGCACGACGACATCGCCGGGGTGGGTCTCGAACGAAACTTCTTCGTACTCCCGGGCATCCAGAAGTCCAAGCGGCAATCCTTCGACGCGAGGCTTAATAATCTCGCCGGCGCGGCAAATAAGCGGCGGGAAAGCGCCGGCGTTGGCCATGCGGAATTCCCCTGTACGCGGATGCCAGACGAGTACGAGCAGGGTGACGTAGCGGGCGTCGACTTTCCTCTCGATCAGAGCCTCGTTGAGCGACATCAAGAGCAGGGAGGGCTCGCAGTTTCGCGGCGCCATTGTCCTCAGCAGACCGCTCACGAGGGCGCCATAGAGGGCGGCGGCCGCTCCTTTGCCGCTGACGTCGCCCATTGCGATGACGACGTGCTCGTCGCTGTGGACGAAGAAGTCGTAGAGGTCACCGCTGATCTCGCGCGCCGGTAACAGACCGGCGGCGGTTTCCAGACCCTCCACCGCGGGCGGCCGACGAGGCAAAAGCATCGTCTGGACTTCCCGCGCGGCGTGGAGGTCAGACTCCATGCGGCTCTCTCGTTCGGCGATTTCCTGATACAGCCGCGCGTTCTCGATTGAGTTCGCGATCTGCGGCGCGAGGAGAGAGAGGGTGCGGACATGATCTTCAGTGAAGAAACCGACGCGCTCGCTTTCGAGATCCATTACACCGATTACGCGGTCACGGACCACCAACGGCACCGCCACTTCCGAGCGAATATCGGGATGGTACGGAAGGTATCTGGGATCGGCTAGAGTGTCGGGAACGCGGATTGTCTCCTTCGATTCCGCGGCAGCTCCTGTGATGCCCTTGCCCAACGGGATGTTGTCCAGACTGCCGCGCTCGTCGACACGCCGGCTGAAACGGTGGCGAAGAACCTTCGCCCGCTGGTCGAGCAACAGGATGCTGAACGAGTCCGATGGGATCAGAGACCGTACGGTATCCGCGATTCGGCCGAGCAACTCGTCAAGGTCGAGGATCGAGGAAAAACCCTGGGAAAGGCGGGCAAGCGTGCGCAACGTGCGGTTCTGGCGATCGACACGACGGTAAAGGCGGGCATTGTCAATGGTGGCGGCCACGCGCGAGGCGATGAGCCGCAGGATGGCGCGCTCGTAATTCCCGTAAGCGTTGAGCCGCGTCGATTGAAGATCGATGACACCGACCAAGCGGCCGCGGGCGACCATCGGCACCGCAAGTTCGCTTCGGACAGCATCAAGCGCGTTGAGGTAGCGGGGATCACTCCGCACATCGCCCACGAGGACCGGTTCCCGGAGCTCCGCGGCGGCGCCGGTAATGCCCTCGCCGAGGGGGATCACGAGTTTCTGGACGACTTCCTCCCGGTGTCCGATGGAGTAGCGAATGCGAAGTCCCTGGAGTTTCTCGTTGTAGAGCAGGATCGCGAGGAGTTCGTAGGGGACTACCTTCTTGACATTGTCGGCCACGTTCGCCAGCAACTGGTCCAAGTCGAGCGTCTCGGAGGTGGCCGCAGACACCTCCAGAAGGAAGTCGAGCAGTTCGGCGCGTTCCCGGAACCGGGTGGCGGATTTTGGTGCGGAGGCCATCAGAGAATCGCTCAGGCGGAGGCAGCCTCGACGATCTTGACGCTGGCGCTTGCACCGATGCGCGTTGCGCCTGCCTCGACCATCTTGCGCAAATCGTCCAGCGTGCGGATTCCGCCTGCGGCTTTGACTCCCATCTCCGGCCCGACGACCAGGCGCATCAGGGCGACATCGTGAACTGTCGCCCCGGCGGGACCGAAACCCGTGGAGGTTTTGACGAAATCCGCTCCCGCCATTCTTGCGAGAGCGCAGGCGATGGCCTTCTGGTTGTCATCGAGCAGTGCTGTCTCGAGAATCGTCTTCAAGATCGCCCCTCCGCGGTGGCTCACCTCCACGACCTGCTGGATGTCGGACCCGACGGTGTCGTACTCGCCGGAGCGGAGAGCGCCGATATTGATCACCATGTCCACTTCGGTGGCGCCGTCGCGCAGAGCGGATTCGGCCTCGGCGCGTTTGATCCCGGTGGTGTTCGCGCCCAGGGGGAAGCCAACGACCGTGCAAACGCCGACGCCCGATCCGGCCAATTCCGCGGCAACGGCGGAGACCCAGAATGGGTTGACGCAGACGCTGGCGAAGCAGTGCTCCCGAGCCTCACGGCAGAGACGGAGGATGTCGCCCCGGGTTGCCTCGGGCTTAAGGATTGTGTGATCGATCAGCCTGGCTATCGATGGATCGACATGCGCAACCGGACAACACGAGGAGACGCGGGCGGCGCCGGCAGTAACAACCTCACGGGTGTGTCGAGCGCATGACTCGACATTCTGGTGCGGGCACGTAGCGCAGGTCTTGCAGGGTGCGTCAGCCGTAAGTGGTGAGGGCGCGGAATCCGAGATCTGAGGAGGCTTGACACGGACGAGGATTTCCTCGCTGATGGCCGCTACAAGTCGCTGGAGTTCGGTGGCTTCCAAGTCCTTGAGTATCGCTGCTCGATCTCAGAGATTTTATTGACACGGACCGAGTGTCTGCCGCCCGCGAACGGCGTTGCCAGCCACACACGCAACACCTCTTCGGCCTGGCTCGCCGTCAGGAGACGGCCGCCCAAAGTGAGCACGTTCGAGTCGTTGTGTTCCCGACTGTTGCGAGCAGAAGCCTTATCATAACACAGGGCTGCGCGAATCCCCGTGACCTTGTTCGCGGCAATTGCCGAGCCAATTCCGGCCCCGTCGATGACGACGCCGCGAGCGGACTCTCCCGAAGCAACGAGCTGGGCCACCTTGTGCGCGATGTCCGGGTAGTCAGCGGGGCTTTCCTCGTGAACGCCAACATCCAGGAGTGTGAGCCCGAATTCCTCGAACACCGGTTTTAGCGTCTCTTTGAGTCGAAACCCGCCGTGGTCGGCACCCAAAGCGACAGTTTTCTCCGGTGGAGCCACCGTTGTCAGACTGCCAGGCGCGACTTCGCTGATCACCACACCGCGCTCCCGGGCCAATTCCACCGCGGACGGGGTGATGATCGCGCTCGCCGGTACTTTTAGTTCGCCGGAGGCGGGAATGTCGCGCGTGGTGATTACGGCAGGCATCGGGAAGGGACCATTGTAGCGAACGATCCCAACCTGCGAGGCGGCGGGCATCCATGACGAGCATCGGCGTCAGGTTCGCGGCGCCTGAACACCGATCTCGCGCCGAATGGCTGTGAGCGTCATGCCGGTGCGGGCGAGCGCGAACAGGCCGATCACCCAAAGCGGCACTGTCAAAAGAAAAAAGACGATGAACGAGAATCCGGTAGCGGCTCCTTTCTCTACGCCGAACATCCCGAGGCCAACCACGACAAAGAACTGGTAGGTGCCAAGGTTCGCCGGGGCGTTGGGGATCAACGTGCCGAGGTGGACAATCAACAAAACCACCGTTCCGACCCAGACCGAGAGATGCAGTCCGCAGGCGAGCATGACGAACCAAAAGGCAAGAATTTGACCGGCGAGCAGCAGCAGCGATCCGCCGAACGCCAAATAGAACGAACGTGACAGACCGATCTTCCGGAGTCCCAATTCGAGCGCGTCGATCAGTGAGAGCAATAGACGCACCGGTTTCCAGTGCTGCAAGGCGGCTCGGGCCGTTTCGGGCGGTTGCTCCCGTTTTCGATAGACAAGGTACAGGAACAGGACTGTCGCCAGCAGGACAGCGACGCCGAGGACATCGGCTGCCGCGGCGAGATTCCGGGGCAGGGGAACGAAAATGGCTGTCAGACCCATGCAGATCGCCAGCCAGACGCCATCAAGAAGCCGCTCGACGGCGATCGAAGGGATCACTGCGGAGAAGTCCGAGGCGAGCCATCGCGACACGAGCCATGTGCGTGCGAACTCGCCCGCCCGCATGGGAAGCACCTCGTTGGCGAAGAGTCCCACGTAGATGGCCTGGGTTGCCCGCAGCGTCCCGATTCGCCCCAGCGGAGCTAGAAGCAACTGCCAGCGCCATCCCTGGCTGACATAGCTCGCGATATCGAAGCAGATTGCCACCGCGACCCACCCCCAGTTCATCCCAGAAGCGGTTCGGAGCACCTCGCGAGGGTGAACATCATGGAAGAGCCATGCGAGACACGCGGCACCGAGCAGATAGCCGGCGGCGGGCTTGAGAAAGCGCTCAACGGTCCCGGCACGCCCTGTAGCGGCCAAACCTAGCGGGTCGCGAGGCGGACCCATTCCACAGCCTCCCGGAGAACCCGGAAGAATTCTTCGTGGTTGCCGACGAAGCGGTGATTCTGCGCCTCGATCACGGACAGTCGCTTTGGCTGCCGCGCTGCCTCGAACAACTTCTGGGCGTCCTTCGCCGGAGTGTACTCGTCTTTGCTCGAGTGAATCATGAACAGCGATAGTGGGGCGATATCTGGCAGATATTTGCGGGCGGAAAACGCCGGCTCATTCGGCAATTGTTTGGTGACGTAGGTGATGTTATCAGCCCAGCGCCAGCCAAGCACGTTCGTGTCACCCAGGCCGATCGCGACCAGACCGTGGAAGGTTGTCTTGTTTTCCGGGCCCGCGGCCGCCAGCACCCCGAGCCCGGCGCCCTCCGACCAGCCGATAAAGATGACCCTCTCGCCGGCATCGCTGCGAATGGCGGAGGCGACCGACCGCATGTCCTTCATCACGTCGGCCTCAGACAGCATGGTTTTGCCGGTGAAACTCTCCAGGTAGTGTTTCGTGTCGAACCCGTAGACATCGTAGCCCCACGAAGACGCTTCTTGTGCGATTTCGACCGCAAAACCCCGCCACCCACCATCACCCGGCGCGAAAAGTATCTTTCCGCGGGGCGGTTTAGACGCAGCCGGATAATAGTACACCTCCTGCGTCCTGCCCCGGATCTCGATCACACGCTTGCCGCCAGCCTGGGCAGATAAAGTGAACTGGCAGAACACAAGCAGCAGGGCAGCGACGCAACCCGGGTGCTTCATGGCTGTATCTCCGAGACCTTGCCCAGCGCGATCGCGAGGCGCGGCAGATCCATCGCATTCCGGTACACGGCATAGCGCGGCTCCCAGAGGTTCGCGAACTTGGCTTTGTAAGCCCGCAAACCCTTGAAGCTGAACAGAAAGTTCAGGTGCTGAAAGAACTGGTGTACGGCGCGTTCCTGAGGTGAAGCCTCCTCTTTTTCCCGAAACCCCGCCATAGGCGCCATGCCGAGATTGAACAACTCGTAGCCTCTCTCTTTGCACACGAGAAAGAGCTTTACGAACAGGTAGTCCATGATGCCGTTGGGAGCCTCGGTGCGGCGGCGCATCAAGTCGACCGTTACCTCTCCTTTTCGAAAGGATCGGATGATGTTCACAAAGCCGAGATAACGACCGTCCGCGGAGGCGGCAATGAGCACGGGCGTCGAGCGAACGTATTCAGGCTCGAACTTGCCGAGAGTGAACTGGCGCTCCCGCCGGCCAGGGATGCAGAGCCACTCGTCGGAAACGTCCCGGAGTCCTGCCAGCACCTCGTCAGTGAGGGGCGGTTCGCACCGGACCAGGTGGACACCGGATTTTTCCAGTTTCGTGATAGCGTTCCGGGTAGCTTTCATCGCCTTGCCCTCCAGGGAGAAAGCCTTGAGATCGACAAGCGCGTCATCGCCGATCTTGAGTTTCTTGAACCCGAGGCGGCGGTACATGGACAGGAAATCGGGGAGCGCCTGGTGAAAGGCAAGCCTCCAGTCGTTCTCTTGGCACAACTCCAGAAACTCGCGGACCAGTCCTTCGATGCGATCTTCGGGACCCACCGGATCTCCCAACACGACAGCGAAACTCGCACCGACACGATAGGCGAGGAAGCACTGGTGATCCGGCGAGAAGAAGAACGACTTGTCCGGCCAGGTCTTGAAGTAGTCCAACGCGCAGCGCCCATGACGGGCGACGATCTCGCGGGCGAGCGCCTCTTCATGCGGGTGAATCCGAAACCGGTAGAGGACGGGGCGGAACAACGAGAAACCAGAATAGAGGATTGCCGTCGCCGTCATCAGGTACAGCGAATCGACGAACCAGTGCGCGTACCGGGTATGCGGAACCACTTGGGGGTCACCCACCAGGGAGAGGAAGAGGACTGTCCGGTGGATCGAGTCAGCGAGCGTGAAGTTGATGCCGAACTCCCTCGGGTCGAGGAACCAGAACCCGGCAATTCCGTATCCAACCGCAACCAGCGACGCCACGGCGAGCTGGAAAGCGGCCGCGCGCCAGTCTGGGATACTGCTTCTTACTGTGAAGTTCTTTCGGGCGGACCAGAGAAGCGCAAGAAAAACTCCTGAAAAGATGGCTTCTTCGTAATCGAGCCCCTTTGTGAGGTGAAAGACCACGGAAGATGCCACCAGCAACACCGCGAACTGGAAAGCCCGCCGCTTGCGCCGGTAGATGTTAATCGAGGAAACGATCAGCGCGAAACCGATAATGAGTGTCACGGAACGGGAGAGGTGCAGGAATTCGAGCGGGAAAATCGATCGCAGGAGAGCGTGCCGCCCGGGCAGACTCGGCCCGATCACCGACCAGAGGTTCAAAACGCCGCTGCCAAGCGTGACAAGGGCGGCAATCAGAACCCGAACTCCGCGCCTTACGCGGGGCCGCTCATTGCTGGCTTCTCCCGTGAACAGGGCGGACGACATCGAGGCGGCGGGAGGACGTGACGCACCCATTAGCCTCCCGCCAGTGTACACCGTTAGACAGGTCAGGCCTGGGGCTTTGCTTCCTCTTTCTTTTCGCCCTTCTTCTTTTTCGGGGCCTTCTTCTTCTTTTCGGTCTTCTGCTCCTGCTTCTGCTCCTGCGGAGCCGGAGCCGCGGACACGATGGCCGGCAATGTCAGCCCTGCAAGCGCCAGGGCGACGATTAGCTTCCTCATTCTTCTGTTCTCCTTTGTGCTTGCCAAGTAAGTCCGGCGGGCACGCTTCCATGTTCGCCGCCGATGACCGGAGAGAGAATAGCCTCCGAGGGCTACGAAGACTGCCGAAATCAGGGGATTGCGTTCAGTGCGGCCACCGTTCCCGCAATGCTAAGAACGGAACCTACCGTGACTTAGGAGTGCCGCGTAGCCGCTGTGGGCTATGGGACTCCCGTAGCGGGTGCCTTACACTGGAAAGGAGGTGGACACGAGGAGCCCGAACCGGCAGTTCCACACCAGCGACCAGATTACGCACCGGAATATCCTCCGTGTGCTCCTGGCCGGTTTCGCGCTTGTCATCCTTCTGCTCGTGGTGGCCGGGATCGTCGCAATCAGAAACATCCGCTCGATTCAGGCGAACGCAGCTACCCTTGTGGAAGAACAAAAGGAAAACACCGATCTGATCGAGGAGGTTCAGCGGGAGCAGGCCGCTCTCAGCGCGGTTTTCTATAATCTTGCCCGTGACCCCGAGTCGGTCGACCGGGAGAAAATCCTGACCGATCTCAACGCGGTAAATGAGAACATCAGTGAACTGGTCAGCGAGACGGCGGACACCCCCGAGGAGGGTCTCGGCAAGGAACTGGGGCAGGCTGCGCTCGCGTTTTCCGTCGAAGCCCGGCGGTTGCTCGGGTTGGACAACGTGCCCACACGTTTGTCGCGAGATCTCCTCCGCCGGCATCAACAGGTGACGGCTATCGTAGCCAAACTCGTCGCCGGGAATCAGCGTAAAGCACAGGCGGCGCAGCAGATGATCGATCACCAATCGAGAAGGCTGGTGGTGCAGTCGTTCGTCCTGCTGGGGGCCTGCTGTCTGCTGGCTCTGCTATTTGCCATGCTGACGGTCAAGACCACGACGAGTCTCTTTCGCAAGATGGAGTGGCAGGCAAGCGAATTGAGCCGGGTGTCCTGGCACATGCTAGGGAACCAGGAAACCACTGCCCGGCGCTTCTCTCACGAACTGCACGACGAGCTGGGTCAATCACTGACCGCGTTGAAAGCGAATCTGGTTTCTTTGCGCCGTCCTGATACGCCTGACAGACGGCTCGATGATTGCCTGGATCTGGTGGACGGCGCAGTCCGCAACGTTCGGGAGATCTCACAGTTATTACACCCGACAGTGCTGGACGACTTCGGGCTCGAATCGAGCCTGCGCTGGCTCGCGGAGAGGTTCACGGAACGCACGCGCATTGAGGTGGACTACGTATCGAATTTCCCCGGCCGCGTGTCGCCGGAAACCGAAACTCACTTGTTCCGCATCGCTCAGGAGGCCCTCACTAACGTCGCCCGCCACTCCGGAGCGACCAAAGCGAAAATCGAACTCAGGGCCAATGGCGACGACGTCCACCTGCTGATCGAAGATAACGGGAGCGGCATTCAGGAAGAAGAGGCAGACTCTTCACACGGAATGGGAATGGTCGGCATGCGCGCCCGCGCCCGCAATGTGGGCGGGGAACTCCGGATTCGCACGGCGCCGGGCCAGGGTGTGCAAATCGAGATCAGCGTGCCTGCAACTGCGAGGAGTCATGAGCAAGAAGATCCGCATCCTGCTCGCGGATGATCACGCAGTCGTCCGGCAGGGTTTCGGAAGGATTCTCGCATCCGAGCCGGATATGGAGATCGTCGGTGAGGCCGCCACCGGTCATGAGGCCATTGCGCTGACCGAGGAACTCCAGCCGGATGTGGTTGTGATGGACGTCGCCATGCCGGAGTTGAATGGGATCGAGGCGACGCGCAGGCTGGCCGCCAGCGTGCCCCGAGCTCGCGTACTCGCGTTGAGCATGCACAAGGACTCGGTGTACGTGCGTGAGATCCTGAGAGCCGGCGCCAAGGGATACCTGCTAAAGGACGCGGTCGATCGCGATCTCCTGGCCGCCGTACGCGCCGTGGCGAGGGGCGAAGGCTACCTCAGCCCGGCTGTTTCCGAAGCCGTTCTAAGCGATTACCGGAAGCATGTGACTGACCCGGTGGACCTGCTCACGAGCCGTGAGCGCGAGGTGCTCCAGATGATTGCCGAGGGAAAGACGAACAAGGAGATCGCGACACTGCTGAATCTGAGCGTATACACCGTCGATGCACACCGCGGCCGCGTCATGGAAAAACTGAACCTTCACACGACGGGAGAACTCGTCCGCTTCGCAATGCGGAAGGGTCTGATCGACTGACGGGCTCAGGAAGCCATCCTGCGCTTGCGCAGCTCATCCACGGTTACCGCCAGGATGATGACGGCGCCGATAATGGCCTGTTGCAGGTAAGGGGAGATACCCAGCAGGTCGCTGCCGTTGGAGAGCAGGCCCATGATAAACGCACCGATCAGCGTACCGATGACGCTGCCCTCGCCTCCCCGCAGGCTGCCACCGCCGATGACCACGGCGGCGATCACCTGTAACTCATAACCCTGCCCCGCTGTCGGTTGGCCGGTCATCAAGCGCGATGCTTCGATCATGCCTGCGAGGCCCGTAAGCATCCCGCAGAAGGCATAGACAGCAGTCGTGTGGAATGCGACCGGAATGCCGGCGTAGAGGGCCGCGTCCGGGTTACTCCCGATCGCGAAGGCATACCTGCCGTGACGCGTGTGCTCCAGGATTACATGGGTAACGGCAGCACACACCACGAGAATCCACAGCACGAACGGCACGCCGAGCAGATTGCCCTCCCCGAGGTAAGAGAATGACTGCGGAATGCGGTGTACCGGCAGGCCATTCGAGATGATCAGCGTCAAGCCGCGAACGATGCCCAGAGTACCCAACGTGACGATGAACGGAGCGATGGCGAGCTTCGTCGTGAGCAAGCCATTGACCAGTCCCCACGCCAGCCCCGTCACTGTCCCGATGAACACACCCACCGGTATCGGGTAACCTTGCTCCATCGCCATCGTCCCGAGCAGGCCTCCCATGGCAAGGATGGCCCCGACCGAGAGATCGATGCCGCCCGCGATGATGACCAGGGTCATGCCGAGGGCCATGACATTGATCACCGCCGTCTGCCGGACAACGCTCGACAGGTTCGTCTGGGTTAAAAAATGGGGCGATGCGATCGACAGGCCCACGAACAGGATGATCAGGCTGAGAGACGGCAAAAGCCGCTGGATCATTGGACACTATCCTCGGCGCCGAGCGCGGCGTAGCGCATGATCTGCTCCTGGGTGGTCCGGCCCGGCAGCTCGCCCGCGATCCTGCCATGCCGCATGACCAGGATCCGGTCTGCCACCTGAAGCAGTTCCTGCATCTCGGAGCTGACCATCAGAATGGCGGCTCCCGAACGAGCAAGTTCATCCATCAACTGAAACACCTCGACCTTGGCGCCGACGTCAATTCCGCGCGTCGGTTCGTCAAACAGGAAAACTCGGGCATTGCGAAACAACCACTTGGCGATGACGACTTTCTGCTGGTTACCGCCGCTCAGGCGGCCCGCAAGCTGCCGTATCGATTCGGAGCGGATGCGAAGCCGCTGCACATATTTCGACGCCAGGCTCCTCTCGGCCGCAAGGTCCAGGAATCCGTACGGGCTGACGCGATCGAGTCCGGCGTGGGTGACATTGTGGGCAAGCGGGAGCAGGACCGCCAAGCCATTCTTCTGGCGGTCGTCGGGGATCAGGGCGAGACTCGCCTTCACGGCGTCTTGTGGAGAGCGAATCCGTACAACCCGGCCGAGAACCCGTACAGTTCCGGCGTCAACGAGATCGATGCCGAACAGGGCACGGCAGAGCTCCGTGCGGCCCGCGCCCACCAAGCCGGCCAGGCCTACGATTTCTCCGGCGCGCAAGACGAAGCTGACCCCGTTCAGAACTTGCTTACGGTTCAAGCCTTCGACACGCAGCAACTCCTCGCCCAGGGGCAGCGAGTGGCGCTCATAGATCGTCGCCACTTCGCG
>JAEHDI010000870.1 GCA_016880505.1 Bryobacterales bacterium
GCGCCGCCGACATAAGCGAACATGTTCACCGTCACGCTGCCGTGCCGCGCCGTGATCTGCTTACCGAAGACCGTGAACAGCGCGAACGAGAGCGCGGCCATCAGAATCCAGGCATCACCGAACAACGGGGCGCCAGAGGTCTTCGCGGGCGCCACGCTCAGCACCGCCACGCCTCCGATGGCGGTCAGCATGCCGGCGACACGCCTTCCCGTGATCCGCTCCTGACCGACAATTCCGGCGAGAAGCAGCACGAACAGCGGAGTCTGCGACATCAGGATGGACGAGTGCGCGACGCTCGTGTTGTGGAGGCCGATGACGAAACTGAGCTGGTTCACGGCCACACCCATCAGCCCCAGGAACAGGAAGCGCGGCAACTCGTCCCGGCTCCAGCTCATGCGGACGGGATCTCGGCGGCGCATCCAGAGGTAGACCGGCAGAATGAGCGCTCCGGCGAGCGACACGCGCATGCCGCCAAGAAGTAGGGGCGGGATCTCCCGCAGCGCAACCTTACCGATCAGGAAATTCATCGCCCAAAACAACACCATCAGGACGATCAATGAGTAGAGGCGCAGCGAGGAGGGCTGCGCCCCTCGATGCGGGTCGGGTTCGCTCAACCGGCGGCCTCCTCACGAACGGTGATGGAGCGGATGAAGTCGAGGTCAAGCTCGTAACCGAAGCCGGCGCCTTCTCGAACCTGAATCGTGCCCTGCTGGGTGACTTCCACCGGCGGGACGATCACGTCCCGCGACCAGTAGCGCTTGCTGGCGGAGACATCTCCGGGCAGTACGAAGTTCGGCAGAGTGGAGAGCGCGATGTTGTGTGCGCGGCCCACACCGGCTTCGAGCATGCCACCGCACCAGACCGGCACGCCGGCGGCCTGTGCCACGTCGTGGACCCGCCTGGCTTCGGCGAAGCCGCCGACGCGGCCAAGCTTGATGTTGATGATCCGGCAGGCGCCGAGGCGGATGGCCTGCTCGGCGTGATGGGCCGTACGGATGCATTCGTCGAGGCAGATCGGCGTGTCGAGCCTTCGTTGAAGCTCGGCGTGGTCGATGATGTCATCATGCGCGAGCGGCTGCTCGATCATCATGAGGTAGAACTCGTCAAGCCGCTTCAAGCGCTCCGCGTCGGCGAGCGTGTAAGCCGAGTTCGCGTCGGCCATCAGTTTGATGCCCGGCCAGCGTTCACGCACAGCGCGGACGACATCCACGTCCCAGCCCGGCTTGATCTTCATCTTGATCCGCTGGTAGCCGGCGGCGAGTTCGGTTTCGATCTTGCCGAGCAATTGCTCCACTGAATTCTGGATGCCGATCGACACGCCGCAGGAGATTTCCTTGTGTGCACCGCCGCCGATGCGCTTCCAGAGCGGCTCACCGGCAAGGCGAGCCTCGAGGTCCCACAGAGCCACCTCCAGGCCGGCGCAGGCCATGCGGTGGCCGCGGATGTGCCCGGTCAGCGGAGCGGCGTCCGCCGCGCTTTGAAGCGTCCGGCCCTGTATGCGCGGGATGGCATAGTCGCGCAGGATCATCCATGCGGATTCCGTCCACTCCTCGTTATAGAAAGGGTTCTCACCCGCGGTAACTTCGCCCCAGCCGGAGACGCCCCCGGCGACGGCTTCAACGAGGATGATCTTCCGCTCGGTGGTGCGGCCGAAGCTGGTCTCAAAGAAGTGGACCAGCGGCATGCGCACGAGGCGCAGAATGACTCGCTCTACTCTAATTTCCATTGGCCTAACAGGTAGATGCCTTCCTTCTCTGTGCGCTCAAACCCAACGACGGCGAGACCCCGTTCGAAACCACGAAGGAATTGCTCGCTGACGGACTTCTGAACTTCACGAGCCTGCTTGGGGTCCTCGCGGCGGATTGTCTGGATGGCCGCGGGAACCACGATGCGTCCTTCAATCTCCGGTAAGGGAGGGCGCTGTCCGGACAGCAGCGCCTCGACGTAGAGGCTCGAGGTCCACCACTCGGCGACGCAGCGGTCGGTGGGCATTCCCGAGTGGAGGGCGCTGGTGGTGGTGCCGTACTGGTTCAGCACGAAACGGCGGACAACGGCGCCGAGCCGCTCGATGTTGAAGTAAGCGTTCTTCAGCTCCAGCGGGTCGAAGGTCCACTCGATCAGCTCGATGCCGCGTAGCATGGCTTCATTACGCTGTTCGAGCTTGAGCATACGGCCGATACCACGGTTGGTGTACTCGGGCAGCACGCCGAGCATGTGGCTGTGCAGGTATGACAGCCCGTTTGACTTCAGGCCCGGAATCGCCAGGCAGAAGGCGATCATGCGGCCACCGTCAAAGGCGCCCAATGCCTGGCCTCCGATCTTGGTAGCAACGACGAACAGGCGCACGGGCAGCAATTCGATGTCGCTGAAACTCCAGATCTGCTGCTGGAGCCGGACCGCGTCTCCGAATTCGGCGTGCGCGCGCAGCGGCCTCACCTCGATCACGTTTGTCGCTTCGCTTCCTCCCATAGTTGATCCATCTCCTCGAGTGTAGCTTCGGAAAGCGGGCGGCCCCGGGCGTTGAGCTTTCGCTCGAGGTAGCCAAAACGGCCGCGAAACTTGGCGTTTGTGCCGCGTAGCGCCTGCTCGGCGTCCATCTTCAGCAGGCGGGCAAGATTCACTACTACGAACAGAAGGTCACCGAGTTCGTGCTCGATCTCCTCGGGAAGGCCGCGGCGGCGGGACTCGGCGAGCTCCTTCAGCTCCTCATCGAGCTTGGCGAGTACCTGGTCCGGGTTCTCCCAGTCAAAACCGACGGTAGAGGCGCGAGACGTAAGCTGTTGCGCCTCCACGAGGGCCGGCATCGAGCGCGGTACGTTGTCGAGAAGTCCCGGCTGGCTCGGATGTTTCTCGCGGTTCTCTTGCCGCTTGATCTCGTCCCAGCGCTGCTTGACCTCGCCGGCGGTTTTGGCGTCGCCGTCCGCGAAAACGTGCGGGTGGCGGCGGACGAGCTTTTCCACGATGGCGTCGAGGGCGTCCTCGATGGAGAATGTGCCGTCCTCCTCGGCGATGCGGGCTAAGAACACGGCCTGGAGCAGAAGGTCGCCGAGTTCTTCAGCGAGTGCGTTCCAGTCGCGGCTGTCGAGGGCGTCGAGAACCTCATAGGTCTCTTCGAGCGTATAGGGCTTGATCGAGTCGAAGGTTTGCTCGCGATCCCATGGGCAGCCGTCCGGTGCGCGCAAGCGGGCCATGATTTCGACCAGTCGCCGAAACTTCTCCCCAGCGGCTGAAGGACGTGCGTTTGCCATATGCCGGAAGCTCACTATTGTCGCATTTTCACCCCAGCCGGCTGGCAAACCGGGGGTGCGCGGTAGAATGGAATGCAATGGAAGAGAAGTTTGTAAGCCTAGTCCTTTTTCTTCGCTTTCAGGTGGA
>JAEHDI010000871.1 GCA_016880505.1 Bryobacterales bacterium
CGGTTCCGGACGATGTTCGACGAGCTAGCCAGAGCGGTCGACCAGACAGCCGACAGCATTCTGATCACTGACAGCCGGGGAACCATTGAATACGTGAACCCGGCCTTCGAGAAGGTAACCGGGTTCTCCGCTGCCGAGGTGCTGGGGCGGAGGCCCAGTGTGTTGAAATCAGGACAGCACGACGCCGAGTTCTACCGTGACATGTGGGATAAGCTCATTTCCGGCAATTCGTACCAGGGGACTATCGTCAACCGCAAGAAGTCGGGGGAGCTGTTTTGGTCCGAACAAACGATCAGTCCGATCAAGGACCAAGCCAGGGCAACGACCCACTTTGTCTCCGTGATGAAGGACATGACCGCGCTCAGGAAGAAACATGAACAGGACTTTCATATGGCATTGGCGCGGGAACTCCAACAGCGGTACTACAACACGACGGCTTCGCTTTCCGGCTTCGACATTGCTGCCGCTGCCTATCCCGCAGACGAGACAGGCGGTGACTATTTCGATTTTATTCCACAACTCGACGGCTCGCTTTACATTGTCGTCGCTGACATCGCAGGCCACGGGTTTGGATCCGCTTTGGTGATGGCGGAGGTGCGCGCATCTCTGCGGGCGTATGCGACATTAGCGCCAGACATCTCTTCTCTCCTCAACTGCCTCAATCGCTCCCTCGCGGCCACCCTCGGTGGAAATCGATTCGTCACGATGTTCCTCGGCCGCATCGACCCACAGAAACGGTCACTGGAATATGCCAGTGCGGCACACGTGTCGGGTTATCTCCTCCACGATTCCGGTGATATCGGAGCCGAGCTTGCCAGCACCGCGCCACCTCTGGGAATTTTTCCTGAGCAGCAGTTCTGTTCGAGTCCCGCCGTCCCGCTGGAGCACGGAGACACAATCCTGCTGTTGACGGACGGGATCACGGAGTCGACGGACGTTGATGGCGGCGTGTTTGGCACCGAGGGCGCGCTGGACTTCATCAGATGCCACCAGCAGAGCACCGCGGACGAGCTCGTAGAGGGGCTCTACAGGGCTGCCCGCACCTTCGCCGGCGATACGCCCCAGGCGGACGACATAATGTCGGTCATCTGTAAGGTCGAGTAGTCGAGCGTGATCCACCTCCGATCTGTTGTCTTCGCTGTAGATCACACGTTTCTGTGAATCATTCCCAGTCGTCATGGACGTCGTTTTGTCTGCCGCTCGGGCTCACTGCATGGATTGTCAGGAACCGCACAGCCACGTTCGTCTTCATCCTGGGGGACCGTTTCTTCGGGACCATCACCGCCTATGTGCCGGGCGAGGCTGTGGGCAACTACGAGTTCACCAGCTCGCTCCCGGTGCAGGCATTCAAGATCCTTGTCCAATCATGCCGGCCGCTGATCGAGGGGGCCGCCGGCGCTTCCCCGGCGGACGACCTGAAGGCCGGCCGCTTGGCACGCCCGGCTCCTCACCCGAACCCGGTCCGCTCGGCAAATCACGGGTAGAGGCCGCGTAGCTTGGCCGCCTCCACCACGCGCTGGTGCCCGGAACGTGAGCGGCGTTCCGCATGGTGACTTTGCTCTGTCAATACGTCGAAGATGGTGCCGGTGAAGCTATATATTACCTAATTTCCGCCGATCCACCCGGATGGGACGGTGCACAAGACTAAGATCTAGGCGGACGCTGCGCAAGCAGCGGAACATCACTGGGCCGCCCAATCCCTTTTGTCAAAGCAGCGAGTGCTTGCGATAGAACCAAGTCTTGACGACCTGCACCACCAGAAGGTAAGTGACTGCCAGGCAAGCGATCGTACCCAACAACGACACGGGTAACGGAGTGAACCGCAACAGGCTCCCGACTGGCGTGTACGGCACCACCGCCGCGATAGCCACGACGGCGGACACGCTCAACAGCAACCGACGGCTGGGACGGCTCTTGAAAGGGTTACCCGCCGTCCGGATCACAAATACCACCAGCGTCTGGGTTGCCAGGGATTCCACG
>JAEHDI010000872.1 GCA_016880505.1 Bryobacterales bacterium
AAAGAGCAAAAGACGGTCGACCGCTTCTCGCTGGCGGTGCCGGCGGTTACCGAAGAACTGGAGGAGGCCCTTCGCCGGGGCCGGATTATCGCAGAGTCACAGAATTTCGCCCGTGTCCTCGTCAGTGAGCCGGCTAACCGGTTGAGCCCCAGCATCTTAGCGGAACGGGCACGGCTCATGGCAGCCGATCACGGTCTCGAGTACGAGGTTCTCGATGCCGACCGGATGCGGCAGCTCGGCATGGGTGCGTTGCTCGGAGTGGCCCAGGGGAGCAGCGAACCGCCCGCGCTAATCATTCTACGGTACCGGCCGGAAGGCGCGGACCAGCCGGCGGCTCACCTCGGCCTTGTCGGTAAGGGCGTGACATTCGATACGGGCGGCATATCGATCAAGCCTTCCGAGGGCATGGAGAAGATGAAGTACGACATGGCGGGCGGCGCGGCTGTGCTCGGGGCGATGCAGGCGCTCGCGCAGTTGAAGCCGGCGATTCCGGTGACTGCGCTGGTGCCCGCCGTCGAGAATATGCCCGGAGGAAGAGCGCAAAGGCCGGGAGACCTCGTCACCACACTCTCCGGCAAAACCGTGGAGGTCTTGAACACGGATGCCGAAGGACGCTTGATACTGGCCGACGCGATCACGTATGCAAAAAGACTCGGCTGCACGCATCTAGTGGATGCCGCCACGCTAACGGGGGCGATCGTCGTGGCGCTCGGTCACGTGAATGTCGGAGCGTTTTCAACCGACGATGCCTTTCTCGGCAAGGTCCTCGACGCAGCGAAGGACGGCGGCGAGAAGCTGTGGCAGATGCCCCTCGACGACGACTACAAGGAGTCTCTGAAGAGCGCTTTCGCCGACATTCCGAACATCGGAAACCGTTGGGGCGGGGCGATCACGGCGGCGATGTTCCTGAAGGAGTTCGCCGAGGAAACGCCATGGGTACACCTCGATATCGCCGGCACAGCCTGGCTGGAAGAGGCCAAGCCGTTCCTCGCAAAAGGGCCGTCGGGCGTGCCGCTGCGAACGCTGGTCAATCTTGCGTTGAGTTGGCGGGGCTGAAGTTCCGGCCGAGGGCCAGGGACCGCGGCCACGGGGTTGCCCTTCCACCCCGCCTCGGGATCGTCGGCGAGTCGGAACGACCGTTCCCGTCCGCCTCGGCCAGCGCGACACCCCTCAGGTTTCTGACGCCGTAGATGCCGAGTTCATAACGGTCCCTAACCCCCGCCTTCTGGAACAGGCGGGAGAGGTAGACCTTGACAGTTCCTTCGGTGATTGAGAGGGCGGAGGCGATCTCCCTGTTCTTCATCCCGCAAGCGAGGAGTTCGAGAAGCTGGCTTTCCCGGTTCGTGAGGCGCACCGTTTCAACCGGCGGCCAACCGGCGGCGAGCGTGCCGTCCAGGCAAACCTCACCCGCTGCCACATCGCGCAGCCGGCCTGACATTTGTGCCGCGTCCAACGTTTTTCGCAGAATGGCTCGCACTCCCAGTTCGATCGCCTGGTAGGCAAGTTCGGCGGGAATGCTTCGGGCCCACAGCACAATCTTGCACGCAGGAGCAGTCCGCCGGATGTCGGCCACCAGCGCGAGTGCGACGTGATCGTTGCAGTCGATCACCAGCACATCGGGCTGCGCCCGGAGCACGGTGGCAGGGAGCGACGCGGGGTCGTTCCAAATGGAAACCAGCTCGAATCCACCCGCCGGCAGAAGGAGGGACATGAAACCACACGCACTCACCGGCTCGTCCGTATATAGAGCAATCCGCACCATACTCACTCCTCGCGGACTGTCGGGCTGTAGACAGGTAATTCTTTCCCGGCAACTCGAAAAAATTACCGAGGATACAATAAGTTCCCTTTTATTTCAGTCGATTCCGACAGTCTCGGGGAAGGACGGGCAGTTTTGTTGCCGAACGGATCTTGCGGATCAGCGGGAGCGACCGAATTCGGACTTGAGGAATTCGAGAACAAAGCGGTCGCGGAGTTTCAAGACCGCCTCGATGTCCTTCTTTGACCAGTCATAGAAGCCCCTGCCGGTCTTGACGCCCAGGTCGCGGCGGGCGACGAGTTCCTTCATCAGGGGCGGCGCCTGCGGCTCGTTATAGAGATCCCTGGCAGTGTAGTCCATGATGCCGTGGACCATGTCCAATCCTACGGCGTCGGCGTGCTCGAAGATGCCATACACCGGCAGGCGAATGCCGAAGCCGAGTTTGGCGGCAAGATCGACGTCGGCGGCGTCCGCGATGCCTTCTTGAACGATATTCACCGCCTCGCGCCACAGCGCCATCTGGAGCCGGTTGCCCAACTGTCCCGGGCGGTCCTTCCGGACCATCACCGCCGTCTTACCGCAGCTTGCCAGCAGATCGCGCACCGCGCGGGCGACCTCATCGGATGTTTTCTCGCCCGTGACGATTTCGACCAGCGGCATGAGGTGAGGCGGGTTCC
>JAEHDI010000873.1 GCA_016880505.1 Bryobacterales bacterium
ATGGATCGAATCCCAAGGAAGTTGAAGAAGACAACCGGCCCGGAGACGGTGGCGTTGTTCAGTTCGGTGTAGACCGAATCGCCCTCCATGCGCGTGTTGTGGAAGGCGGTGTGGTTGGAGATGGTGAGGCTGTCCGTCGGGAAAAGGCTGAGGGTGACGTTTCCGGAGGTGACCGGCCGCCGGCCGTCACCGGAGACCAACACCTGGCGGTTCCGCTCGGAGCCAAACCGGTCGGTCCCGGCGGCCGCCTCATCGAAGAGGAAATTGCGCCGGCCGATGGCGTACGTGAAATGTCCCGCCGCGGCCCAGTACTTGTTTTCGCCGCGCAGATGGACGCGCCACCAAGGCGTCGTGCCGTGATACGGTTCATTCCGCCGGAAGGTGGTGAATGTGGAGGGCGTGCCGGCGGTACCGGGCGCAAGTGTAAAGGGGGTGTCCTCCTTGAAGTCGTCCCAGCCGCGCACGACGTGCAGCTTCATGCCGAACAGTTCCGCTTCGCCTCCGAGCCGGTACTCATTTCGGATGCGGCGGATGTCGGCAAACACCGGTGAGACGTCTCCGGCACTGAAGGACTGCACGGTGGTGAGGGCAGCGCCGTCCTGCGAATTCCTTGTGTAGCCAAGCAGCACTCGTACGGGGGACTGCGGCAGCAGCGTCAGATCGTGGTCCTGCATCCGCCGCTCAGTATCCATGCGGTGCAGGCCTCCGGCGACCGGAAGCGCCGGGTTGAAGTAATCGCTGAGCCGCCAGAGGAGATCGTAACGGTAGAGGCCGTTCTTCTGGATTCTCAGCGACGAAAACTGGTACGGATCGTTTCCGAGACCCTGCGTGGACAGCACAATTTCATCGAACAGACTGCCGTGGCCGTCCTTCGAGTTGACCGTGAGGCGGCTGCCGAGCAGCCGGATGCCGTTCCCGTAGTTGACGTCGCTGCGATATTTACCGAGGTCGCCGCCGACGGACCGGAAACGATAGCCGGTCTCGAAGGAGTTCATCACGTTATAGTTGCCGACCTCCGTGCCACGGGGAGGGCCGACCGTGGCAGTCGTGGGGGCGACAGTCTGCTGGCCCGCCAGCGTCCCGAGGAAAGCGAGGATCAGAAGCAGAGTACGTCGCATCGGGGACGGCCTCATCGCAGGAAGAGCGGGTCGGCGTTCGAGCCGTGGATTCGCACGTGACATGCCGTGCAATTCTGGTAGCGCGGGTCGGCCATGTTGTGCGCGGCCGACAGTATTTGGATCCCATCACCCTGCCTTCCGAAGTTGCCGGCGCCGTTGTGGCACTCCAGGCAGACGGTGAACACGACGGGTCTCCGCAGAAGCTTCGAGTTTGTCGATCCGTGAGGATTGTGGCAGGTTTCGCAGCCGTCGACCCTCACGGCGGGGTGCTCGAAGGCGAATGGGCCGCGTTTGTCGGAGTGGCACTTCAGGCACGGCTCCTCATTGGCGAGCGCATGCTCAACCATTCGCGGGCGGGCTCCCATGCGCCAGGTGGGCGCCGGTACGCCATGCGGGTTGTGGCAATCGGTACACTCCATGAACCCTTCATTCACGCGGTGTTTGAAAGGCATCGAGAACTGGCTCCGAACCGTTGCATGGCAGCCGTAACAGACATCGCGTTGAGTCTTGGCGAGCAGGAACTTCGGAACCGGGGAGCGGTGGATCGAGTGGCAATCGGAACATGCCACGCCGGCCAGGGTGTGCGACGAACGGCGGATGTTTGCCTTCGAGAGATCCTTACTATGACAAGCGAGGCAGGCGTCGATCACTTGTTTCGGCTCCATCGTCGAGAAGGCACGGATCGTAGCCTTACCGCCGGAGGCTTGCACGTGCGCCTGCCCTGGGCCGTGGCAACCCTCGCATCCTGTCTTCTCTGGAGCCTGGTTGCCCGCCGCGACGCTCTTGTAATGGGGGTTCTTGTAAAAGTTGAGCCACACGTTCGGGTGGCACTTTCGGCAGACCTCGCCGCCCACGTACTGATTCGCCGTGGGAGACTGTCCCGCGAGCGTCAGCGAGAACAGGAACTGACAGATCACCCAGAAGAGCAATGCCCGCACTTACTTCAGTATACGCGAAAAGCTCCGAAACAGTTGCTAATTCTGGTAGTTGGCGGGATTGAAGGCTGGCCGTCCTGTTCTAAAGGAGCACGCTGATTCCCACTAGTGGGACGACGGAATGGAGCCAACCGCTGATCTTCGAACCATCGGCGGGAGCGATCACTTGTTTGGGGAAGGGGCTGATGTAGTCGCGGAACTCGACACGCAGGACGATCCGCGGAGAGATTGTGATTTTGACGCCTCCGCCCACGCTGGCCATCGGCTTCCATTCCCACGTCTTCGTGAGCAAAGCGTACTCCTGAAGCGGCTGGTAGGCGGCCTCCTTTCCCGTGCCCTTAAAGATGCGGCCACCTCCTCCGGTTGCGAGGAAGGGCCGTACTGGGGAACCTTCCGGACGGGTGTGGAACAGGAGATCGTAGTGAATCGCGTGGAACTGGCTGCGGAAGCCGGTCCGTGCGGCACCGGAGGCGACCTGGATGTCTCCGGGCTGGAAGGTGTAGCGAATCTCGCCGCTGTCGATGCGGTGGATGTTCTGTCCGTGTACCGCGCCGAAGGCGGCGCCGCTCGCAAGACCGGCGCTTGCCTGCCCCAAAGGGTTTGACACGCCGACATTCCTCGACAAGCTTCCCCCGGCAGCACAGCCGGCCTCCCACGTCTGGGCAAGACCTGCCGCGGTGGTTGTGAGCAGGATAACTAGCATCAAGATCCGCATGAGGTTCCGAGGGTTAGATCGTCAGGTCCGGGCC